>DATDBD010000319.1:0-10380 GCA_036525015.1 Lysobacter sp. | reverse complement strand
GGCTCGGTGCTGACCCAGTACATCAAGCTCAACTACTACGGCAGCGAAGGGCCCGAGCAGCGCGCATTTCTCTCGGGCCAGCGCTTTGTCACGGGCGACTATGGCCACATTGCCGAGTTCGGCTACGGCCTGACCGCGAGCCTGAAGAACGGGCTGTCGCTCTATGGCGATGCGGCCTGGCAGCAGGACATCGGTCACGCCAGCCGTGAAGGCTGGGGAGCCACCGTCGGCCTGCGCTGGGCGTTCTGAGTGTTGGCCAACGGCCAGCGTTCCCGCTCCGAATCTCTCTCCGGGGCGGGACGCTGGTCGGTTGGCATGGGTATCCGTCGCCCGGGCACTCTCAGGCGACGTTGCGGACGCAACGCAGGCTTGAGATCGCTGCGAGACCACGTGGTCGCAGCTGACCGCCAGTGACGTGATTCCGGTTCACTGCCGCGTCGATTCGATTGCACGAAGCAAGTACATGGGCGTCGCAGATCACTGGGTATTGGCAATGGGAATTGCAAGGCTTCCGGTATGCGCCGCCATCGTGATGGGACTGGCAGCGTGTGCGACGGTGCGGGTGGTGCATGAACACCGCGATGCGTCCGCTACACCTTCGCATGATGCAGGAACGGTGGTAGTCCAGCAGGGCGACACGCTCTACGCAATCGCGTCGCTGCATGGGGTGAAGGTGGGCGATCTTGCGGCGTGGAACGAGTTGACCGCACCGTACACCATCAAGCCGGGCCAACGCCTGCAGATGATGCCGACGGTTGCAGGCATGGTAACGACGACAGCCACCACGATGCCCGCAAGCGATGGGCCTTCGGTCAAATCCGCGCCGCTTGAGGCGCAGGTGCCGGTGGCGGTGGCGCCCCCCAAATCTGCATCGCCTGCCGCCAAACCGGGGGCCTCCGCGCCGCCCACTGCAAAGCCCAGCAACGCTGCAGGTCAGTGGCAATGGCCCGCCGACGGCACGTTGCTTGCGCGCGCAAAAAGTGCGGCGTTGGGCATCGACATCGCAGGCGACGCCGGCGCGCCGATACGCGCGGTGACCGACGGCGTGGTCCTCTACTCCGGTACGGGATCACCTGGCTACGAAGAGTTGATCGTCATCCGTCACGACGGCGACTGGGTATCGAGCTACGCGCATAACCGCAAGCGTCTGATCGGCGAAGGTCAGCGCGTCAAGGCGGGCGACAGGATCGCCGAAATGGGTCGAACCGGCACGTCACGCGATCAACTGCACTTCGAGATGCGCCACAACGGCGATTTGGTTGATCCATTGATGCACCTGCCGAAGCGATAGCCGTCGTGCTTGGCCGTTCCCGACCCTACGAATACAGAGCCCCATGAGTTTGACGACGCCCCCCAGCTTCCAGATCTTTGTCATCGCCCTGTTGTGCGGTGGTGCCGGCATCGCCGCCAGGGTCGGCTACGTGACGCTGCTGGCGCCGCTCGCGTTCTGGCTGGTCACTTTCGGCTTCTTGTTGCTGGTGCTGGTAATACTGTTGCGCGGGCTCTGGCGACCCCGGTGACCATCAACCGATGGCGTCCTTTGCAACGGTGATTGCGAAGAATGGGCGGTTGGGCATTCCAGGGGGATCAAGGGAGGTTGCCCGGGTTGGCTCCGCTCCCGGGTAACCTTATGCCCGGCTCACCAACCCGTTCCCCATGACCTCCACACCCCACGACGTAGTGACCTTCTGGCGCGAAGCCGGCGAGCAACGCTGGTTCAGTCGCGACGAGTCCTTCGACGCGCGCTGTCGCGAGGATTTCCTGCACGCCCACCACGCCGCCGCGCGGCGCGAGTTGGAGCACTGGATGGACAGCGCCGACGGTGCGCTGGCGCTGGTGCTGCTGCTCGACCAGATTCCGCGCAATGCGTTTCGCGGCAGCGCCCATTCGTATGCGACCGATTCGTTGGCCTGCTACTACGCGAGGCGTGCGGTGGAGCGCGCTTACGACCGGATGGTCGACCCGGCCGTGCGGGTGTTCTTCTACCTGCCGTTCGAGCATTCCGAGCACCTGGCCGACCAGGAACTCGGCGTGGCGCTCACCGCCGCGATCCCGGGCGACAATGGCCGCACCTACCTCGACTATGCGCAGCGGCACTGCGACGTGATCCGCCGCTTCGGCCGATTCCCGCACCGCAACCACGTGCTGGGGCGCGAGAGCACCGCGGAGGAGCAGGCGTATCTCGATGCGGGTGGCGGCTTCACCTGAATCCGTGGCGCGACCCTAAAAACGAAACAGCCCGCAACCGGAGCGGTCGCGGGCTGTTGTCGTAGTAGCGGTGTGTGGCGATCAGTACTTGGGAACGGCGGGGTTCAGGTCCGCCCAGGCATCGATGCCGCCGACCACGTTGTAGACCTCGCGGAAACCGAGGCCGCGGAAATGCTCCGCTGCCTGCTGGCTGCGACCGGCGTGGTGGCACAGGAACGCCAGTGCGGTGTCCCTGGGCAGTGCTTCCAGCGCATCGGGGCCATTGTCGAAAGTGTCGAAGGCGACCGGGGCCGCGGCTAGCAGGCGCTCCTCGCCCGGACGCACGTCGACCAGGCGCAGCGTGCCGGCGCGCACGCGCGCGTCGGTCTCGGCCGGCGTGATCGTGCGCACCGCCGGCGGCGCGTGCGGGTTGTGGATCATCAGGCCGCGGCCGCGCTCGTCGTCGACCCAGTCGATGCTGATGCCGTCGGCGCGGCGCGCCTGCATCCAATCGGTCTGCACGCGGACGCCTTCGATCTCGACGGCCACCGCGTTGGGATCCGCCGGGGCCAACTGCAGGCGAGCGTTGTGGCGCGCGTCGATGTCCAACTGCACGGCATAGCCTTCGCCAGCGTTGGCAATGGCGCCGCGCAGCATCTCCAGCGCGGGCGGGGTGATGGTCAGCTTCGGCGGGCTGCGGTCCGGGGCAGGCAGGCCGAGCACGCTGTGCAGCTCGCCGCTGCCGGCCATCTGCTCGACGATGTCGCTGCCGCCGACCAGCTCGCCGTCGATGTACAGCTGCGGGATGGTCGGCCAATTGCCGTACTGCTTGATGCCTTCGCGGATATCCGCATCGGCCAGCACGTTGACGTGGGTGTAGCCCTCCGGCAGCAGCGCGTTCAGCACGCCGACGGCCTTGGATGAGAAACCGCACTGCGGCGCGTCGGGCGAGCCTTTCATGAACAGCACGACGCGATTGGACTGCA
Source organism: Lysobacter sp. (assembly GCA_036525015.1). Taxonomy (GTDB): domain Bacteria; phylum Pseudomonadota; class Gammaproteobacteria; order Xanthomonadales; family Xanthomonadaceae; genus Lysobacter_J. The sequence goes on along the minus strand of DATDBD010000319.1, from coordinate 7,207 downwards.
GCAGGGTTTCGATGCGCGAAAGCAGCGCGGGGTCGAGGGACATGGCGGACTACCTGAAGGAATGCGTTGGGGGCGGGTGTGACGTGGGGGCGGGCAGTCTACGTCGCAAGGTACGATAGGGCATGAATTCGCCGTTTTTGGCGCGCCCGCTGCACCAGCCGCCGCGCCGTCCGCATGCCTGGGCCTGGGTCTTCGCCGTCTCGCAGTTGCTGGTGGTCGCGCTGTGGTGGCGCTGGGGCTGGAAGATCGGTCTGCCGGCCATGGTCGTGAGCCACCTGGCCGTGATCTGGGCGACGTTGTGGCCGCGCTCGCGCCTGCTGGGGCCGGTCCTGAGCCGGCTGCCGACGTCCGAGCGCGTCGTCTGGCTGACCATCGACGATGGTCCGTCCGATGAGACCGCCGCCGTGCTCGACCTGCTCGACGTACACGGCGCGCGCGTCACGTTCTTCCTGGTTGGCGAGCGCGCCCAGGCGCGGCCGGAACTGGTGCGGGAGATCGCGCGGCGCGGCCACGACATCGGCCAGCACAGCCACACCCATCCGCAGGCCTGGTTCTGGGCGTTGCCGCCGTGGGCGATGCGGGCGCAGATCGACCAGGCACAGGCCGCGCTGACGGCGATCACGGGCACGGCGCCGCGCTGGTTCCGCGCCGTGGTAGGCATGAGCAACCCGTTCGTTGCGGCGTCGCTGAAGCGGCACGGCCTGGCGCGGGCGGCATGGTCGGCGCGCGGTTTCGACGGCGTGCACTGCGAGCCGGCGCGCGTGATCGAGCGCATCGACCGGGACCTGGCGCCGGGCGCGATCGTGCTGATGCATGAAGGCGCGGCGCACGGGCGCAATGTGGAGACGCTGGCGCTGTTGCTGGAGCGGTTGGGCGAGCGCGGCTACCGGTGCGTGTTGCCGCAACAGATCGAAGGACTGCCCTCACCCCAACCCTCTCCCGCCAGCGGGAGTGGGGGCGGTCAAGGCGGCCGTGCGGCGCAGGCTCCAGAGTCGAAGCCGATCGAAAGCGCGAGCGCGTGAATCGCCGCTTTTGATCCCCGCTCGCGGCGCCCGAAGGGTGTCCAAAGGTGAGAGGGCCAGGGTGAGGGCGCTTTTCGCCCGGCGCGGCAACAACCCTCAGCGCGACAACAACTCCCGCGCCACCGGCAAGGCCAGCCCCGTCCACAGCTCATACATCGCCGCCGACGGATGCAGCCCATCCTCGGCCAGCATCTGCGTCTCGCCGCCGCGCTCGCGCGACACCGGCGTGATGTCGACGAAGGCCACGCCCTGCGCCTCGCACACCACCTGCGCGGCCGCGTTGAAGGCATCGAGCTCGGCGGTGATGGTTTCGGGCCTGGCCGGCGTGGTCTTCACGAACGGCGTCACGCCCCAGTCCGGAATCGACAGCACCAGCACGCGATCGGCGCGGCCGCGCGCATAGCGGATCGCGCGCTTGAGCAGATCCTCGAACTCGCTGCGGTACCCCACCGCGCTGCGTCCGCGGTACTGATTGTTGACGCCGATCAGCAGGCTGACGAAGTCCCACTCGCCCAGCGGTTCGGAGCCGTCGATGCCCCAGGTCAGCTCGTCGGTGGTCCAGCCGGTGCTGGCGATGATGCGCGGATCGGCCAGGGCGATGCCTTCGGCACGCAGCGCTTGCGCCAATAGCACCGGCCAGCGTCCGCTTTCCGCCACACCCTCGCCGATGGTGTAGCTGTCACCAAGGGCGAGGTACGACAACGCAGGAGCCGGCGCGGCGACCATGGCGTCAGGCCACCGCCTGCGATTGCGCAGCGTTATGCCCGGCGTTTTGGTCGGCATAGCGGTCGAGCAGGCGCTCGATGCGGCGGAACACTTCGCGCAGGTCGTCCGGTTGCGGCAGCAGCGTCACGCGGAAATGGTTGCGATAGGGCACGTTGAAGCTGGAACCGGGCACCACCAGCACGTCCTCGGTCTCCAACAGCTCCAGCGCGAAGCGGTGGTCGTCGAAACCCTTGGCCGCATCGCCGGTCACCGACGGGAACGCATACAGCGCGCCCGCCGGCGCGACCAGCTGCAGGTGCTTGCTGGCGGCCACGCTTTCGATCACCGCGCGGCGCGCCTCGTACAGGCGGCCACCCGGCGCGCACAGCGGCGCGATGGTGTCCTCGCCGTGCAGTGCGGCGTCGATCGCGAACTGGCCCGGCACGTTTGCGCACAGGCGCAAGGCACCCAGCAGGTCCATCGCATGGTGCAGGTTGCCGCTGGCGACCGGATCGCCCGACAGCACCGCCCAGCCCACGCGCCAGCCGCAGGCGCGGTGGACCTTGCTCAGGCCGCCGAACGACAGGCAGGGCAGGTCGCCGGCGATCGGCGCGACCGGCGTGAACTGCGCACCGTCGAAGAGGATCGAGTCGTAGATCTCGTCGCTCATCAGCAGCAGCTTGTGGCGTGCGGCAATGGCGACGATCTTCTCGATCAGCTCGCGCGGATACGCGGCGCCGGTCGGATTGTTGGGGTTGATCAGCACGATCGCGCGGGTGCGGCTGGAGACGAGTTGGGCGATTTCGTCCGGATCGGGCAGGAAGCCGTTCTCCGGCAGGCAGCGGTAATAGACCGGGCGGCCGTCGTTGAGGATGGTCGCCGCGCTCCATAGCGGATAGTCGGGCGAGGGCAGCAGCACCTCGTCGCCGGGATTGAGCAGCGCGCGCAGCGACAGGTCGATCAGCTCGCTGACGCCGTTGCCGACGAAAACGCGTTCCGGGCTCGCGTTGGGCGTGCCGCGCTGCTTGTGGAACGAGGCGATGGCTTCGCGCGCGGCCGGCAGGCCCTGCTGGTGGGTGTAGGGATCGGTATCGGCGATGCGGTCGGCGATCGCGCGCTGCAGGTGCTCCGGCGCGCGGAAACCGAATGCGCCCGGGTTGCCGATATTGAGCTTGATCAGCTTGCGTCCCTGGGCCTCCAGCTCGCGGGCTCGCCGGGCCAGTTCTCCGCGGATCTCGTAGCGGACTTCGGACAGGCGTTCGCGGGTCTTCAATGGGGGCAGGGACATTGCAGCAGGCATGGGGGCGAATGGACTGCCAGACTAGCCGAAAGCGGCGTGAACGGCACCGCGTCGGCCTCCGGGATTTCCGGCTGTTCCGGCATCGCGCCGACTGATACCGATGGACATACGCACGCCATGCGCAGCGCACCGGCGACGGCCCTATGTAGAATCCCGGCATGACTTCCACCGCCGCCGCCTTTTGACTTCCGAATTCGCCGCCTTGCAGGCGATCGGCTGGCCGCTCGCGGCCGGCGAGGCATGGCCGGCGGGGGCACCGGACTGGCAGCAGGCCTGGCGCGACCTGATGGCCGCGCACCCGCAGGCGCGGCCGGCGCGGGTGGTCGAGCAGCACCGCAGCGGGTATGTCGTAGCCGACGGCCCGGACCAGAACTTCCCGGTGGAGTCGTTGCCGGATTGGCAGCGCCCGTCCGGTTTCCGCAAGGGCACCGTCACCATCGAGCAACGCCCCGGCGTGGGCGACTGGCTGCTGATCGAAGGCCGCAAGGCCGTCGCGCTGCTGCCGCGACACAGCACGATCAAGCGTGCCGCCGCCGGCGAGCACTACCAACAGCAGCTGATCGCCGCCAACGTCGACACCGTGTTCGTCGTCTGCGGCCTGGATGCCGACTTCAATCCACGCCGCATCGAGCGCTACCTGCTGCTGGTGCGCGGCGGCGGCGTGGAGCCGGTGGTGGTGCTGACCAAGGCCGATCAGACGCAGGATGTGTCCGACGCGCTGGCGGCGCTGGTCGAGCTGGCCGCACAGGAGGTCGCCGTGCGCGCGGTCAACGCCAAGGACGCGCAGAGCATCCTGACGCTGGCGCCGTGGCTGCAGCCTGGCCGCACCGCGGTGCTGGTCGGCAGTTCCGGCGCCGGCAAGTCGACGCTGACCAACACCCTGCTCGGCGTCGAGAGAATGAAGACCAGCGCGGTGCGCGAGAGCGACTCGCGTGGCCGCCACACCACCACCTATCGCGCGCTGATCCCGCTGCCCTCGGGGGCCTGCCTGATCGACACGCCGGGCATGCGCGAGCTCAAGCCCACCGGCGAGGAAGACGTCGCCGAAAACTTCAGCGACGTCGAGGCGCTGGCCGAGCAGTGCAAGTTCCGCGACTGCCGGCACGAGCGCGAGCCCGGATGTGTGGTCCGTGAAGCGATCGAGGCGGGCAAGCTCGATCCGCAGCGCTTCGCCAACTACCTCAAGCTGCGCGACGAAGTCGCAGGCGCCGCCGGCCGGCTCGCCAACCGGCGCGCGCAGAAGGCCGATGAAAAAGTGCAGGGCAAGGCGCCCAACAAGTACGGGAAGCGTTGAGCACGCTATTCAGCTTCCAGCCCGCGTTGGGGGGCGGCCGCGCTTTGGACGTACACTTCGGCGCGCCACCCTAATGATGAGTGCGCCCCAAGCTGGCAGGCCGCCCTTGAGCAAGATGTCGCACGTGATGTCGCAGGAGGTCGCCCACCATGCCGCGCTCGATGCACGGATGGTCGCAGCGGTGCGCGACATCAAGCTGCTCGCACTGGCGAGCTGGCCGGCCGACAAGGAAGCGGGTTTCCTGGCCCACTACGCGCGCGGCTGCGTCAAGCTGCCGCAGATCGAGTATCCCAAGCTGGATTTCAGCGAAGTTCGCAGCGAACTGGATGCGATCGCCCAGGCCGCCGATCCGCACCACCCGCTGGGACACTATGTCGCCGATTCGGCGCGCAGCTGGGGTGTCGCCGCTGCGCTATGCGAGGCGTTGGGCACGCCGGCCGTCACCGACTACTCGATCCAGTTGTTCGGGCATCCCGGCATGGCTTTGCCCGGCGACGGCCCCACCACGCTGGAAGCGGCGCACCACTTCATCACCATTGCCGATGAACTCGACCACGAGCTGATGTCGCCGGCCGAGCACGTCACCATCTCGGCGACCGCGCTGCAGCTGCAGTTGCAGCGCGAGCTGGACGACTACTTTGACGGCCGCGTCATCGAGGTCGAGCTGGACCCGGACCTGATCGCCAAGGCCGCCGCCGGCGCCACCCGCATCCGTCTGCGCCACGGCGCCGCCTTCAGCGACTACGACCGCCATCAATTACTGCAACACGAGGCCTTCGTGCATTCGCTGACCGCCCTCAACGGTCGCGAACAGCCGGTCCTGCCCAGCCTGGCGCTGTCCTCGCCGCGCGTCACCGTGGCGCAGGAAGGGCTGGCGACCTTCGCCGAGCAGATCACCGGCAGCATCGACATCGGCCGCATGAAGCGCATCAGCCTGCGCATCGAGGCCGTGGCCAAGGCGCTCGATGGCGCCGATTTCGTCGAGGTGTTCCGCTTTTTCCTCGCCGCCGGGCAGTCGCCGGAGGACAGCTTCGCCTCGGCGCAGCGCGTGTTCCGTGGCGTGCCGACCGATGGCGGCAGCGCCTTCACCAAGGACACCGTGTACCTGCGTGGCCTGGTCTGCGTGCACACGTTCTTCCGCTGGGCGCTGCATCACCAGAAGCTGCAGATGTGCCGGTATCTGTTCGCCGGCAAGATGACGCTGGGCGACGTGCAGCGCTTCGAGCCGTTGTTTGCCCAAGGGGTGATCAAGCCGGCGCGCTGGCTGCCGCATTGGATCGCCCGTGCCAACGGACTGGCCGGCATGCTGGCGTTCTCGCTGTTCGCCAACAAGATTCGCCTGGCCAGCATCGCCGAGGATTCGTTCGGGGAGCTTTAGCGGATTTCGACAGGCATTTTTCGACAGGCATTTTTCGGCAGGCATGGGGTATCACCGCAACGCCCGCAACCCCCCATCCTTCCCGATCTCGTAATCCGCCTGCGCGCCCGTCTCGACGAGCTGCACGCGATCGCCGATGACGACGCCGGCATAGCTCGGGATGTCGTGCATCAGGCGCAGGTAGATCCACTGCTGCCCCGGATCGACCGCCCGCAGGCGCACCGGGTGCGCATCGGCATGGGCCACGGCATCGGCCATCGACGGCGAGAACCTCGCTTGCAGCTCGCCGACCTCGTGCATCCGCCGCATCACGTTGACGCCATGCCAGACGCTCAACAGCGCCGCGATCAGGATCACGATGCGCCCCGCCCGGTCCACCCGCGCCCACGCCGCGGCGGCCAGGCCGGCGGTCGCGGCGGCGAATCCATAGCCGTAGTGGTTGGCCGACTCGGCCAGGATCAGCACCGGGCCCAGTGCCGCCGCGCCCAGTAGCACGAACCCCAGCAGCCAGCGCGGCCCCACGCGCCAGAACGTCCAGGCCAGCGCCAGCCAGACCAGGCCTGCGACCCACACCCGGGCATCGCCGGCGCCCTTGCCGAACAGGGCGGTGATACCCAGCCGCGTCGGGATCGACGGGAACAGCTGGTATTCCAGCCAGCGCAGCGGCGCGAACGCCAGGCTCCAGCCGTAGTTGGCGGCCTCGCGCGGCGAGAACAGCAGCACGCCCAGGCGCAGCGCCAGATAGGCGACGACCGGGACACTCGCGCCGGCGGTTGCCAGCGCCCAGCCACGGCGACGGCCGAGCAGCAACCAGCCCAGTGCCGTCAGCGCCGGGATCACGATCGCCGACTCCTTGGCCAGCAGGCCGATGACGGTCAGCGCCGCGCTGCCGGCGACGGTCACGGCCGCGCCGCGCTCGCGCTGCGCCAACAGACCGGTCGCCAGCGCGCAGCCGACCCAGGTCAGGTCGCCGATGGTGCCGACCCAGCCGTGGGTATGCATGGCGAACGGGCCCAGCGCGAACACCAGCGCGCCGCCCAGCGAGGCCGCCATGGACACGCCGAACCGGCGCAGCAGCAGCGCCAGCATCGCCGTATTGACTGCGCCCCAGGCCACGATCAGGCCGTGGAAGACGTAGGGACGCCCGAAAAAGGCATCCGACAGCCACAGCCACAGCGAGAAGGTCAGTGGCCGGTACTGGAAGGTCTGCAGCCCGCTCCACAGGTAATCGCGGAAGTACCAACCGCCGTGCTGGGCAGCAAATGAGGCCCACTGCAACTCATCGTGGCTGAAGTAGCCCGGGTTCAGGACCAGCGGCGCCTGTGCGATCAGCACGCAGGCGAAGGTGGCGGCCAGCAGCATCCACTGTGGCCAGTCCCGCATCGTCCCGAACCGTGTGCCCATCGTGTCCATCCTTGCCTTTGAGGCGCATTCTGCGCAACGCGTCGCGGGCCTGCCATACCGTGGCGTCCTCGACCATCTCGGGAAGCGGCTAGAATCGGCGGCCC
>DATDBD010000318.1:0-5066 GCA_036525015.1 Lysobacter sp. | reverse complement strand
GTCGACTACCGGCTGCAGTCGGTGGAATCGCTGGCGGCTGAAATGCCGGGCCAGTTCGACGCCATCACCTGCATGGAGATGCTGGAGCACGTGCCCGATCCGGGCGCGATCATCCATGCCTGTGCGACGCTGCTCAAGCCGGGTGGCCGCCTGTTCCTGTCCACGCTCAACCGCACGCCGGCCGCGTTCGCGCTGGCCATCGTCGGCGCCGAGTACATCGCGCGGATCCTGCCCAAGGGCACGCACCAGTACCGCGACTTCATCAAGCCGTCGGAAATGGGCGCCTGGCTGCGCGCGGCCGGGCTGCAACTGGAGGATGTCAGCGGCCTGATGTACGAGCCGTGGCGCAACAGTGCACGGGTCGTCAGCCGTACCGACGTGAACTACCTGGCATGCGCGGTGAAGGCCGGTAACGCGCAATAGGTTCTGCCCGCACCACCGATTCCAGCCAACCCGTTCCAGCCAACCCGCGACGCGAAACCCCCTCCACTTGGCAGACTCCCCCAATGCCCGCGACCCCTTTCCCCAAGGCCGTCCTGTTCGATCTCGACGGCACCTTGCTCGACAGCGCGCCCGACATGCTGGCCGCGGTCAATACGATGCGCGCGATGCGGCAATTGCCCGGCATGCCGCTGGAGGCGCTGCGTCCGCACGTGTCCAAAGGGGCAAGGGCGATGGTGGGTGCGGCCTTCCCGCACATCGATGCAGCCACGCGCGAGGAATGGATTCCCGAATTCCTCGGCCATTACCAGCGCGAACTCGGCCGCCACGGCGCGCCGTTCGATGGCATCGAGGCGATGCTGGCGGCCATCGAGGACGCCGGCAGTGTCTGGGGCATCGTGACCAACAAGCCCGAGTACCTGGCCAAACAACTGATTCCGTTGCTGGGCTGGGAGCAGCGCTGCGCCGTCCTCATCGGTGGCGACACGCTGGCCCGTCGCAAGCCCGACCCCTTGCCGCTGACGGTGGCCGCGCAGCGCATGGGCGTGGCCCCGGAGCAGTGCATCTACGTCGGCGATGACGAGCGCGACATCCTGGCCGCACGCGCGGCCGGCATGCCGTCGGTGGTGGCGCTGTGGGGCTATCGCCTGTCCGAGGACGATCCGTTCGCGTGGCAGGGCGATGTGATGGTCGATGAACCCGCAGTGCTGACGGCCGCCGAGGCGTGGCCGGCGACGCCATGAGCGTGGCCGGATCGGACATGCCCGGACACGAGCGCGATGACGCGTTGCACAGCTTTACAGACAAGTGGCGCGCGCGCTGGCCCGAATGGGCGGTGGCGCAGGTGTTCGTGCCGGCGACGCAGCGTCACACCGCATTGGCATGGGCATCGTTGCTGCAGGAACTCACCGATGCCGCCTGGGGCGGCAGCGACGCGCGGCCGGGCGAGGTCAAGCTGGCCTGGTGGGGCGAGGAACTGCAGGGTTGGGCGCAAGGCCGCCGGCGTCATCCGCTCGGCACTGACCTGCAGCGCCAGCCAGCGCCGTGGGCGCAACTGGCCTCAGCCTTGCCCTCCCTGCGCGATAGCCGCGAACGTCCGCGCGATAGCGAAGAGGCGGTGGCCGCGCTGCAGCCGTTTGCGCGCGCGGCGGCCGCGACCGAGGCGGTGCTGTTCGAGGGCCCCTTCGATGCGGCCATTCCGGCGATCACCGCCAGCCTCCTGCATGCGCGGTTAGCCCACATGGGCGAGCCGGCGGTGCCGCTGGGCCTGCTGGCCGTGGCCGGCGAGCGCGGCCCCCTGATCGCCTGGGGACGCGAACTGTTGGCGCAGTGGCCTGTAACCGCGGGCGCGCGGCCGCGCCGGGTCTGGTCGGCGCTGGCCCGCCAGCGCCTGGCCAGGGGCGATGCGACCCTGCCTCTGCCGCCGTGGGCCACGCTGCTGGCCGCCTGGCGGGGCGCGCGAAGCTGACCAGGCCCAGATTCAAGGAAGGCATCCCGAAACTGATTGTTTCAACCCCGCAGACGGCCCCTGAAGGGTTGGTCGTTACAATGGCCGTCCGTTTCGTCCCCCCGCCGAACCCGGAAATACCGTGAGCACCACCTCCAGCACCCCGCGTCGTCTTCCCGATGTCGCCTTCGATGCCGCCGCCGCCGCGCGTCCGCTCGACTGGGTCGGCATGTCCAACGTCGCCCTGCCGCTGCGCGTGGCCACGGGCGAGGGCGAGGCCATTACGGTGGCCGCTTCGGTCGACGTGTCCGTCGACCTGAAGGACGCCAACGCCCGCGGCATCCATATGTCGCGCATGTACCTGCAACTGCAGAGCGCGTTCGCCAGCGAGACGGTGACTCCGGCCGGATTGCGCCGCGTCCTGCAGACCCTGATCGAAAACCAGGGCGGCATCTCCAGCGCGGCGCGCCTGGTGTTGCGCTACCAGCAACTGCTGCTGCGTCCGGCGCTGGCCAGCGACAACGCCGGCTGGAAGCGCTATCCGGTCGAGATCGACGCCAGCCTGCGCGACGGTCACCTGCACCTGGCGCTGCGGTTCGCGGTCGAATATTCCAGCACCTGTCCGGCCTCGGCGGCCTTGTCGCGCCAGCTCAATGCCGAGCGCTTCGCCGAGGACTTCGCCGCGGCGCGGCCCTTGTCGACTGCCGTGGTCGGCGAATGGCTGGCATCCGAACGTGGCCTGGCCGCGACCCCGCATGCCCAGCGCAGCCGCGCCGACATCCGCGTCGAGCTGCGCCCGGCCTTCGATGAGCTGCCCCTGGTGGCGCTGATCGACGCGATCGAGCAGGGCCTGGGCACGCCGGTGCAGACCGCGGTCAAGCGCGAGGACGAGCAGGCCTTCGCACGGCTCAACGCCGAAAACCTGATGTTCTGCGAGGACGCCGCGCGCCGTGTCGCAGCCGTGCTGGCCTCGGATCCGCGCATCGAGCGCTACGACGCCGAAGTGGCCCACTTCGAGAGCCTGCACGCCCATGACGCGGTCGCTCGCGTCACCGGATCCGGCGCCCGCGAATAACTCCCGCAAATAAGCCCTGCAAATAAGCCCCGCGAATAAGCCCCGCGAATAAGCCCCCGGACCGGCCGATGCGCCGGCGGCCCATCCTGGGCTATGCTCCGGACCACTGCGCAGTGCCGGAACGGGTCGGGGGAACCTTGCGACGGACGGGGCGGGCCATTTTCTTCTTGCTCGGGATGCTGTTGGCGGCCTCGGTGCCGGCGCAGGATTTCCGCGTGGCCAGGCTGGACTCCGATCCAGTGCCGGCCGAAGTGATGGCCGGTGCCTACGACGCCGAATTCACCGAAGTCGAAGGCCAGGCCATCTTCGAGACCCGCCGGGAACCGCGCTGGTGGCGGTTGACGACCACCCGCCCCGTCGATTCGGCTGACACACCGCAATTGGTCATGCGTTCGCCCTACCTCAACCAGGTCGAGGTCTGGCTACCGGGCGAGGCCTTGCCGGTCCAGCGTTCGATTTATGGCCAGTTCGCGGACTACGAATACTCCACCCGCGCGCTGGTGACGCCGCTGCCAAAGGGGCTGGCGAGCGGGGAGTCCCTGTACGTGCGTGTTCTGGCCCCGACCAGCCAGCCGATGCCAGTGAGCATCGAGTCCATGTCCGTCGTGCACCGTGGCGACCTGATGCATGTGGCGCTGCGCACGGCCGTGCTGGCGACCATGGTCGTGCTGGCGATACTGGCACTGGGTTTCCGCGTTGGCGTCGGTGAATCGAGCTACGCCTATCTGCTGCTGACCTTGATGGCGCAGATCGGATACCTGTCCATGACGGGCGGCGAAATGCGCCTAGCGCCTACCCTGGCTGGCCTGATCGGCAGCGACCCGCGAGTGGTGCACCTGCTCGGGCTGGTTGCGGTGCTGGCCAGCAGCCACTTCCTGGCCTTCTACATGAACCTCGGTGAGCGGCAGCCACGGCTGATGCGGGTCGTGGAAGGCTGCAGCGGCGCGTTGTGCGTACTGTTGCTGCTGTCGCTGGCGACTGGCGTCGAGATCGTGGTCAACATCGCGAACCTGGTGCTGCTGCTGCTCACCGGTACGCTGTTCGCGGCCAGCATCATGGGCTGCGTGGAACGCCTGCGTGCGGCGTACTTCGTCCTGCTTTCGTGGCTGCCGTTGTTTGTGTTGACTGCATGGCGGATTGGCGAGCTGCAGGAGTGGTGGCCCGCTTCGGGCTGGATGCTGTACGCGTTTCCGGCCGGTTTCGCCGTGGCCGGGCTGGTGCTGATGGTCGGCTTGGCCGACAAGATGCATCAGCTGCGTCGCGACCGCGACCGCGCCAGCCAGATGGCAACCTACGACAAGCTCACCGGCGCACTATCGCGCAGGGCGATCGAGGAGCGCTTGCGTGCCGCCATCGAAGAGGCGCGCGCGCGGCGCACGCGGCTTTCGATCGTGTTCTTCGACATCGACCGATTCAAGCAGATCAACGACGAGCACGGTCACCGCATCGGCGATGAATTCCTGCGCATCATCGTCCAGCGCGCACGCAACCGTCTGCGCGTGTACGACGCCTGCGGCCGGTATGGCGGCGACGAGATCCTGGTGATCCTGCCCGACACGGAGTTGCGCGAAGCGATGGGCGTGGCCGAAAACCTGCGTAGCGCGATCAACGGCCGCCCGCTGTCGATAGATGGGCGGCTGTTCGAGGCGAGCCTGAGCCTGGGTGTCGCCGAGCTGCACCAGGATGACGAGATGGCGCAGCTGATCGAGCGCGCGGACAAAGCGCTCTATGCCAGCAAGGCTGCCGGTCGCAACCGTGTCAGCAACGGCCATGCCATAACGACCGCCTGAGCGGTGACCGCGCCATCTGGACCCTGGGCCAGCCGAGATGTCGAACCGCACCGCCGCGCGTGGGAAGGACGAACCTTGGGGAAAAAACTACTGGCGCGTTCGAGCACCAGCAAGGGATCGATGCGCACGTCGAACCGCGCCGCCCGAACCCCGGGCCAGCCGGGATGACAACGCGCCGCAGCGCGTGGGAAGAATGAACCTTGGGGAAAAAACTACTGGCCGCGTTCGAGCACCAGCAAGGGATCGATGCGCACGTCACGTCGAACCGCGCCGCCCGAACCCCGGGCCAGCCGGGATGACAACGCGCCGCAGC
>DATDBD010000317.1:0-4450 GCA_036525015.1 Lysobacter sp. | reverse complement strand
CTGCGGCGGGATGCGCTCACGCCGTATCTGGCCGATCCGCACGAAATACATGCGGCACCAGACCAGGAAGGTCAGGGCCACCATCACGAGCGCGGGCAACAGGATCAGCCGGGATTCCAATCAGCCCCCAGTACCTTCTGGTCGTCATCCCAGCGAAAGCCGGGATCCATTTTGACTTTGCGGCTTCCTGGCGGGTGCCAGGACCGCCGCAAAGATTTCAAGAGCGCACGAACAAGAACAAAAACAGGATCAACGATGGATCCCAGCTTTCGCTGGGACGACATCAAACGCCAAACGCTCCGATGGCATCAATTGCCGATGCCATCTACGCGAACGACTCGCGAGGTCATCGAGCGCGGTTGAAGCCCGCCATCTGCCGCAACCTCGTTAATCAGACCCGCCGCGCCAGCATCAGCTTCTTGATCTCGCCGATCGCCTGCGCCGGATTCAATCCCTTCGGGCAGGTGCGGGCGCAGTTCATGATGGTGTGGCAGCGGTACAGCTTGAACGGATCTTCCAGGTCGTCCAGGCGGGCACCGGTGTCCTCATCGCGCGAGTCGATGATCCAGCGATAGGCCTGCAGCAGGATCGCCGGGCCGAGGTAACGGTCGCCGTTCCACCAGTAGCTCGGGCAACTGGTCGAACAGCATGCGCACAGGATGCACTCGTACAACCCGTCGAGCTTCTTGCGGTCGGCCGGCGACTGCAGGCGCTCGCGGTCGGACGGTGCAGGGCTCTGCGTGCGCAGCCACGGCTTGATCGATGCGTACTGCGCATAGAAATGCGTCATGTCCGGCACCAGATCCTTCACCACCGACATGTGCGGCAGCGGGTAGATCGGCACCTCGCCCTTCTCGCAATCGCCGATCGCCTTGGTGCAGGCCAGCGTATTGGTGCCATCGATGTTCATCGCGCACGAACCGCAGATGCCCTCGCGGCACGAACGGCGGAAGGTCAGGGTCGGGTCGATCTCGTTCTTGATCTTGATCAGCGCGTCCAGAACCATCGGGCCGCACGTCGCCAGGTCCACCTCGTAGGTGTCCAGGCGCGGATTCATGCCGTCGTCGGGGTTCCAGCGGTAGACCTTGAAGGTGCGCGGCTGCTTGGCGCCGGGCGTCGGCCAGTGACGGCCCTTCTGGATCTGCGAGTTCTTCGGGAGGGAAAATTCGGCCACGGTCGTATTCGCTCCGGAATCAGTAGACGCGCTTCTTCGGCGGAACCACGGCCACGTCGTCGCTCAACGTGTACATGTGCACCGGGCGGTAATCGATCTTGGTGTCGCCGCTCTCGCTGACCGAGCACAGCGTGTGCTTCTGCCAGTTCGCGTCGTCGCGCTCCGGGTAGTCCTCGCGGGCATGAGCGCCGCGCGACTCGGTGCGGTTTTCGGCAGACACGATCGTGACGAGTGCCTGGTCGAGCAGGTTGGACAGCTCGTAGGTCTCGATCAGGTCCGAGTTCCAGATCAGCGATCGGTCGCTGACGCGCACGTCGGCGAACGAGGCGTGGATCTCGCGCATCTTCCTGACGCCATCGGACAACGTCTCGCCGGTGCGGAACACCGCCGCGTCGAGCTGCATCGTGCGCTGCATCTTGTCACGGATGACCGCGGTCGGCGTACTGCCGGTGGCATTGCGCAGCTTGTCCAGGCGAGCCAGAGCCGCGTCGCAGGCATCGCCGGCCAGCCTGGCCTGCTTGCCGTCGGCCTTGACCGTCTCGGCGGCGCGGTTGGCCACGGCACGGCCGAAGACGACCAGGTCCAGCAGCGAGTTGGAGCCCAGTCGGTTGGCACCGTGGACCGACACGCAGGCGGCCTCGCCGATCGCGTAAAGGCCCGGCACGACCTGGTCCGGGTTGCCGTTCTTCAGCTGCACCACTTCGCCGTGGTAGTTGGTCGGAATGCCGCCCATGTTGTAGTGCACGGTCGGAATCACCGGAATCGGCTGCTTCTCGACGTCGACGTTGGCGAAGATACGCGCCGATTCGGCGATGCCCGGCAGCTTCTCGTGGATGACCTCGGGGCCGAGGTGGGTCAGGTCGAGCAGGATGTGGTCCTTGTGCTCACCGACGCCGCGGCCTTCGCGGATTTCCATGGTCATTGCGCGGCTGACCATGTCGCGCGGGGCCAGGTCCTTCACGCTCGGCGCGTAGCGCTCCATGAAGCGCTCGCCGTTGCTGTTGCGCAGGATGCCGCCTTCACCACGAACACCTTCGGTGATCAGGCAGCCGGCGCCGTAGATGCCGGTCGGGTGGAACTGCACGAACTCCATGTCCTGCAACGCCAGGCCGGCGCGCAGCACCATGCCGCCGCCGTCGCCGGTGCAGGTATGGGCCGAGGTCGCGGAGAAATAGGCGCGGCCGTAGCCGCCGGTCGCCAACACCGTGCCCTGCGCACGGAACAGGTGCAGCGTGCCCTCGGCCATGTCCAGCGCCAGCACGCCGCGGCAGGTGCCGTCGGCGTCCATGATCAGGTCGAGCGCGAAGTACTCGATGAAGAACTGCGCGTCATGCGCCAGCGACTGCTGGTATAGCGTGTGCAGGATCGCGTGGCCGGTGCGGTCGGCAGCGGCGCAGGTGCGCTGCGCCGGCGGGCCTTCGCCGAAGCGCGTGGTCATGCCGCCGAACGGACGCTGGTAGATCTTGCCTTCCTCGGTGCGTGAGAACGGAACGCCGTAGTGCTCCAACTCGATGATCGCCGGGATGGCTTCCTTGCACATGTACTCGATGGCGTCCTGGTCGCCCAGCCAGTCCGAGCCTTTGACGGTGTCGAAGAAGTGGTAGCGCCAATCGTCCTCGCCCATGTTGGCCAGCGCGGCGGCCACGCCGCCCTGCGCCGCCACCGTATGCGAGCGGGTCGGGAAGACCTTGGTGATGCAGGCGGTCTTGAGGCCCTTCTGGGCCAGACCGAACGTGGCGCGCAGACCGGCGCCGCCGGCGCCGACCACGACCATGTCGAAGGTGTGTTCCTGGATCTTGTAAGCGGCGGCCATGAATCAGGCTCCCAGCGCGATGCGGATGACGGCGAGCACGCTGGCGATGGCCGCGATTACGCTAACGAAAACGATGGCGAGCTGCGATGCAACCGCCAGCGCCGGGGTATGGACGTAGTCCTCGACGATCACCTGCATGCCCAGCTTCATGTGCCAGAACGAGGCGATCAGGAACGCGATCAGCAGCGCGGCATTGCCCGGCTTGGCGACGGCGTGGCGCACGTACTCGTAGTCGTGGCCGATCAGCGACACCACCAGGGCGACGGCGTACAGCGACAGGAAGATCAGGGCGATCGCGGTGACGCGCTGGACGACGAAGTGATGGGTACCGTCCTTGGCCGAGCCGAGACCACGCGCGGTCTTGAGCGGATTGCGCAGACGCGCCTTGTTGATGCTCATGCGCCACCTCCCTGCGTCATCGCGGCCATCCAGATCAGTGCGGTCAGCACCAGGCTGCCGATCACCGAGATCCAGCTGCTGCGGACGAACGATTCGATGCGGTAGCCCAGGCCCGCGTCCTGCACCAGGTGACGGATGCCGTTGATCAGGTGGAAGGCCATCGACCAGCTCCAGCCGAACATGATCAGGAAGCCGAAGGCGGAACGGGTGAAGGCCGTGAAGTGGGCCCAGGTTTCCGGACCGGCGGCCAGCGACAGCAGGCCGCAGACAATCAACAGGTTGCCGATGGAAAGGACCACACCGGTGCCGCGGTGCAGGATCGAGGTCACCATCTGCACCTGCCAGCTATAAACCTGCAGATGCGGTGACAAAGGACGTTCGCGATTCGCCATGGGGTTGGCGGTCTCTCGGCTGGGCGGCAGCTGCCGCGTGGCGGGAAGGCGTGGAGGCGCCTTTAGAAGTCGATGCAGCGGCCGTTCTTTTCCCAGTCCCCGTAGCGGGTCGGTTCGGGGCCTTCGCGTCCGCCGAACTCCTTCGCCTGTGTTTCGTCCGCGACCGGATTGCGTTCCGGTGCCTCGGGCGCTTCGGGCGCTGCGGAGGGAGTGGTTTGACCTATCATCACAGCGTTGAATGTTAAATCCCGCCACCATGCATGACAACCCGCAGACCTCGTCCGGTCTGGTTTTCGCCCTGCCCGACCATCGTCTGATTGCGCTCACCGGGCGCGATGCGGCTACGTTTGCGCAGGCACAGTTCATGAACGACGTGGCGCAGCTGGAGCCCGGCCAATGGCACTGGAGCGGCTGGCTGACGCCGAAAGGGCGCGTGATCGCGCTGTTCGCTGTGCTGAAGCTGTCCGATGAGGCGATCTGGCTTCTGCTGCCCGATGCCGATCCGGTAGCCCTGGCGTCCGGCCTGAAGCGCTTCGTGTTCCGCAGCAAGGTCGCCATCGAAGTCCGCGCGGACCTGCATGTGAGCGGCGCCTTCACGGCCCCAACGCTGGCGCGTGGACCGGATCTGGCCGGGAACGATGCGGAATCCGGGATCGAGTTGGACATGGGGGC
>DATDBD010000316.1:0-14134 GCA_036525015.1 Lysobacter sp. | reverse complement strand
CGGGCAAGAAAGTGCTTATACACGGAGGCGCAGGTGGCATCGGTCATGTCGCCATCCAGATCGCCAACGCGTTCGGCGCCACCGTTTACGCGACGGCCAGTGCGCCACAGCGGGCCTACATCGAGAGCCTCGGTGCCACCTTCATCGACTATCAGCAGCACACGGTGGAGCAGTACGTGGCGCAGTACACCGACGGTGAGGGCTTCGATATCATCTTCGACACCGTAGGAGGCGCGACGCTGGATAACTCATTCCAGGCGGTACGGCGCTATCACGGCCATGTAGTTAGCGCCCTGGGATGGGGAACGCATTCCATTGCACCGCTGTCCTTCCGCGGGGGGACGTATTCCGGCGTGTTCACGTTGATGCCTTTACTGAGCGGGCGCGACCGCGCGCACCACGGCGAGATCATGGGTGAAGCCGCCCGTCTCGCCGATGCCGGACAGCTGCACCTGCGCCTGGATCCCAATCGGTTCACGCTGAACACGGCCGAAGAGGCCTATCAGTACCTCGAGTCGGGAGATGCCGGGGGCAAGGTTGTCGTTGAGGTGGAATAGGGTTACCACTCAAGAACACGTCCACGGCTTCGAACTCGACACGGTATCGCACATGCGGTTGCGCCGCGGTACTCCAGCGAGGCGTGGCGGCCTGCACAGCCGCCACAGGATCGAATGCGTCAGGATTCGGAAACTTTGACGAAGCCTTGTTGAACCAGTTCGGTGGTCCGTGCCATCGCGTCGGTGTTGATCTTGATGCCGTCGAGGGTGTCCGCGTTGGTCCATCCATGGGCCTGCGCGGTGGCACCACACAGCTCGACCTGCACCCCGCGCGCCATCAGCTTTGCGACGAGATGCTTGTAAGGATTGCCGGTCTCGATATTGCGATCCCCGTTGTACGACTGGTCGTGCAGCGTCACATGTCCGGCATTCGTGTGGAAGATCGCGACCACCTGAGACTTGGCTTTCCAGGTTGTGACGTCATCCATAAGGAGTCCCAAGTGAAACAAGGCGGCGGGAAGGTCGCCTTCGAACGAAAGGGAGGAAATGCTGAAGACGTTCTTGATCTCACTCAGTTTGACGGGAATGTCGATGCGAAGTTCTTGAGATGCCATGGCCGTGCTCCGAGGGGGTGGAAGGTGCCAGCCAACTATCCGTTGCCGAGAAGATGCACGACGGGAACGGGTTTGGCCACGCCAGAAAACGCCCCGACAGCGGCTTGGTCAATGCTATGTGCTGTGCCGCAGTCACTTGTTAGCAACACAGCGAAAGCGATGCGCAATGTCGCCAAACATGTCGCTACAACAGCTCCGCTTGACGCACTAGATTGTCCACTGCCTGGCGCCATTGACGTCAGCATAGCGACGATTTGTGGTCTTCATGAGCTATGCCCCTACAGCAGCACGTAGGTATCCCTCGTTTGATTCGCGCGAACAGATTCTTCCTTTTTGGGGGGGCGTCATGACACCGATCCGAACTCCTTTCGATTTTCACTCCACCGCCGACCAGGTGCTGCATGGCGTCGACCTATCGGGACGTCGCGCCATCGTGACTGGCGCCTCTTCTGGCATCGGTATCGAGACGGCCAGAGTGTTGGCCGGCGCCGGCGCTGAGGTAACTCTGGCCGTTCGCAACGTGGAAGTCGGCCGAACAATCGCGAGCACGATTGGTACCGAATTCGAATACGCGCAGCTGCACGTGCAATATCTCGACCTGTCCGACCTGGAAAGCGTCCGCGCCTTCGCGAGCAAGTGGTGTGGTCCATTGCACATTCTGGTGAACAACGCCGGAATCATGGCCACGCCAACCCTGGAGCGAAGCGTCGGTGGGTGGGAGGGTCAGATGGCTACCAATTACCTTGGCCATTTCGCGCTGACGCTACACCTGAAGGAAGCACTGGTCGCGGCCGGTGCTGCACGGGTGGTGTGCGTGAGCTCGAGCGGTCACCTGCTCGCACCGGTCCTCTTCGAGGATCCGCATTTTCGATTTCTGCAATACGACCCATTCACAGCGTATGGGCAATCTAAGACCGCTTGTGTACTGCTGGCTGTCGAGATCACGCGGCGTTGGCGGGACGCGTACGGGATCCAGGCCAATGCGCTCAATCCCGGCGCTATCGCAACCAATCTTCAAAAGCATACGGGCGGGCTTAAGACGCCGGAGGCCCGGCGTAAATCGGTGCAGCAAGGGGCGGCGACAACCGCACTGTTGGCCGGTTCACCACTGCTGTCGGACGTGAGCGGTCGTTATTTTGAAGATTGCAATGAAGCTTCGGTCGTTACCATGAGGCCGGATGACTATCACGGCGTAGCGTCTTATGCACTTGATCCGGATAACGCGACGCGCCTCTGGGAGTTAGCGCTTTCAGCTGGAGCCGGTGGAATCTAGCGAACCGCCATTAGCATGGGCACCCCAGACCCGCCCGTGCCTCCGAAGCCGCGGTAGTCCGAACCGCGTCGGCGATGGGTGAGGGGTTGGCATCAGTCTCGGCGGCAGCCTTGCCTTCGATGTCCGCTCCTTGGCCAAAAGCGACACCGAAACCCGACATTCTGTCGGTCTTGCAGCCGCGCACCGGGCCGCTATCGTGTCGTCATGGCCAACGAAATCATCGACCAACAACGCGCCTTTGCCGAGGCTTATGTCTTGGGCAACGGCAACGCCACCCAGGCCGCCATCGCCGCGGGCTACAGCCCCGTCAGCGCCCGGCAGACCGCATCACGGCTGTTGCACACACCGCACGTCCAGGACGCGATCCGGCGCGCCCAGGCGCACGCCCTGCGCGGCAGGTTGGCGAGCAAGGCGCGCGGGGTATTGGAGAAGATCCTGGACGACGACGGCGCGCCGGCCGGTGTGCGGGTCGACGCCGCCAAGACCGTGCTGGACCGGGCGGGGTTCGCGGCGGCCAGGTCGCCGGAGCCGGACGCGCTGGCCGAGCAACCGCTGCATGCAATGGGCGCGGCGGAACTTGAGGCGTTCATTCGGAAGGAGCAGCGGGCGCTTGACGTACTTCGCGCTCACGCCGGCGATGTCGCCGAGGGCTAGGCTGCCAATGGGCAGGAACAGCGGCACCGCGTGACGGCGGCTTAGGGCGTGTGCCGCGTGCGGTGTCGATGGACCATGTAGTCGCGCTTGATCCGCACGAAAAGCCGTGCCGCGATCGACGCGGACACGGCTTAGCTGAAACGTCGGTTTAGGCGACGCGGAGAACCTGCGCAGCCGAGGGCAGGCTCCACACCGTATCCGGCATCACACCGCAGATCATGGAGCGGCCGTCCGGATGCCCCTCCTTCAGGGCGGCCAAGCGACGGGTTCGGATGTCTTCCCAGCGGCGGGCCGACCGCTCTCGATCTGTTGGCAGCATCGATCTTGCGATAGCGAGCCATTAGCCGGCCCTCGATCGTGGACTACGGGGGCGAACGCGGGCCGTTGCAATCGTTGACTCGTCGATCAAGCGTCGGATGTCGGCGGCCGCCCAGGCTGTAATTCGGGCGCCCAATGCGCGAGTGGGCTGCGGGTATCTACCGCTGCGGACGCCTGCCCACCAGGTGGATCTGCTGACCGGTATGAAGTGCAGAACGTCGGCCAGGCGCAAAAAGCCGGTTTGAGGCAGTTCTTGTCGCATCCTATTGTCCCTTGTGGGCCGTGTTTGGCGGATGGGACAAAAGCGTAGGAATGACCGGGCAGATTTAGTAGCCGCAGTGCACTGCGCCCGGGTGCATACCATTCGGGGGCTGAAGCAGAGGGGCGTGCCTAGTTTGTTCTCGGGCCAGAGGACCAGTTGTCAGCGCGAAGGACCGTCGCTATCACCTGCGCGCTTCGCTTTGAGACCCCGCGATCGCGCAGCCATTGCACGATGTCTTCATTCAAGGGGGCAGTTGTGAAGTCGCTAGGATCGTATCGTGACCAGAATCGTTGTGCTGCGGCAGCCATGTGGTCCAAGAGTTCAGTGGTGTGCGACCCCCATGGCCATCGTGCGGTCGGTGAGGGCTCGCCTGTAGTTGACGTCCAGCTCTCAGCTGGCTCATGAAAGAAAAAGGATTCCTTCTCTTTTTGCCGAAGCCAGTCGCCGACCTTAGCGGATGAAATAAAGGCGTCCTCGACCCTATGCCGCTCGCAGTTGAACTAGGGGGCGAACTCACCGTCGTATGGACCGCGTGGCGGAACAATGGCTTTCAGGTTCCCCCAGTACAGTGCTTGATGGAGTGAGGCCAGCATCGCGTGGTAGCCGGCCGGTGGAATCGGGCCTCGCGGGAGTTGTCGGTCTTCAGGGCTTTGTGGACTTCCCCACAGCGTAAAAAAGGCCTCAGGTCTGCGGGTACGATCACCCGAGAACTGAGGCCCGTCTTACCTCGTCGATGTAGCGGCATGTGGAGCATCCTGTGTAGCAAGCCGTCCATTTCTGGACTCACACAGGCTGAAACCCTTACACCGCTTACATCTTCGAGCTTAATGGTGGAGGTGGGCGGAATCGAACCGCCGTCCGAAGGCTCTCCATCCCCGGCACTACATGCTTAGCGCTCCGTTAGATCTCGCCCCCGGGCAGCACGGCGCGCAAAGCGCACCCGGAGACCAGCCTGCTTTGGGTTAACCGGAGACTGACAGGCAGCCATCTCCAGCGATTCCGTGATGATGACCCTACGCTGCGAGCACGGACACAAGCAGTTTCGGGGCTTAGGCCTTAAGCGGCCAGAGCGTAGTTGTCGTCGTTGGCAACTAGAAGTTTGCAGCTGGATTTACGAGGAAAGCTACCCCCTCGGCATGCGCCAGGCGATTTCGCGACCCCCGTCGAAGCCAGTGCACCCCCGGGTTTCACGTCATTGCTGACCCGGCCAGTATAGGGCCGACGGCCGCTGACTCAACCCATGGCGGTGGCTTGCGGGGCCTCCATTCACGTATAGGCCGTCACGGGTATGCTTGCCCGCAATGGACATCAACGCCTCGCACGCCATCGAACTGGCCGAACTGGAGCCGCGCCGCGGCTACCTGCTGGCGCTGGTGGTCCTGCTGGGCGCCCTGATCCTGGTGTTCATGGCGTGGAAGGGTGCGCGCGAGCGCGAGCTGGTCACGGCCAATGCCGAGTTCGTCAACCGCGCCAACGAGATTACCGCGCGCCTGCAACAGCCGATGACCAACTACGAGTTGGTCGCGCGCGGAGGCGCCGCATTGTTCGCATCGGTGGCCAGGCCCACGCCTGCGCAATGGCAGGCGTACGTCGAGAGCATGCGCATCCAGCCGCGTTTTCCGGGCATGGTGGGGTTGGGGTTTGCCGGTTACATCCCGGGCGCGGAGCTGGACGATCTGCAGTTGCAATGGCGCGATTCCGGCTACGGCATGCTGCAGATCCGGCCCCATGGCATCCGGTCGGTCTATGGGCCGGTCCTCTATCTGGAGCCACGCACGCCCGAAAACGTGGAGGCGGTCGGCTACGACATGTTTTCCGAGTCGACCCGACGCGCCGCGATGGAGCAGGCGCTCGATACGGGGTTGCCGCGGTTGTCTGGCCCAGTCGTGTTGATCCAGGACCTGGGCGAACAGAAGACCGGCATGCTGTTGTTCATCCCGATCTATCGGGGAGGCGGCGTTCCGGGCTCGCGCCTGGCGCGTCGCCAGGCCGTCAAGGGATGGACCTACGTGCCGATCCGGCTGGAACCGTACCTGCAGGGGGCCCTGGGCAGCGCTTATCGCGAAGCGCGGTTCCGCATCTACGACAGCACGGCTGGCAACGAACGGCTGATGTTCACCAATCATGCCGCCGGCGACATCCTGCCCGCGTTCCGCCACAGCACCACGCTGCAGCAGTACGGCCGGAGCTGGCGGATCGAATTCGAATCGCTGCCGCTGGCCGAGGCTGCACCGCGTCTGCAAACGCTGGAGAACCTGCTCGCGCTGGGGCTGTTCGCGTGCCTGTTGCTGTATGGCATCGCGCTGGTGCTGGCGCATACCGAATCGCGCGCGCATACCATCGCGACGCTGATGACCGAGGATTACCGGCGCAGCGAGCAGCGCTTCCGCGTTGCCATGCAGTATTCGGCCATCGGCAAGGCGCTGCTGGACAGCGATGGCCGCATCGTCGAGGCGAATCCGTCATTGGGCGCGATCGTCGGCATCGATCCGCACGGTCTGATCGGCGTGCGCTTCGACAGCCTGTTCGAGGACGATGAACCCGGGCTCGGCGGCGCCGGCGGCAATACGGATGCGCTCGGTGTGCACCGAACCACCCGCAGATTGCACCGCGAGGGAGGCATGCCACGGCACGCGCAGCTCACGTATGCGCCGGTTCCCGGCAACGTGGGACAGGACATCGCGGGACTGGTGCAGGCCGAGGACGTCACCGAGCGCCTGCGCGCCGAGGCCCGCGTGCACGCGCTCAACCGCACGCTGGAGGCGCGAGTGGCCATGCGCACTCGCGAGCTAAGCCAGGCCAACCAGGAACTGGAGGCATTCGCCTACAGCATCTCGCATGATCTGCGCGCTCCGCTGCGGGCGATCGACGGTTTCAGCCGAACCCTCGCCGAGCGCTACGAGACGGTGCTGGACGACGCGGGGCGAGGTTATCTGTCGCGCGTGCGCCGTGCCGCCGCGCGCATGGGCGAATTGATCGATGCGTTGTTGAAGATGTCGCGGCTCAGCCGCAGCGAGCTGAAACTAGAGCGTGTGGACCTGAGCCGGATGGCGGGCGAGATCGTGGAGGAACTGCGCATGGGCGACAGTCCGCGTGCAGTGGAGGCCTTCATCGAGCCAGGCCTGCAGGTGGTCGGCGATACCACCCTGCTGCGCAACATGCTCGGCAACCTTTTGGGCAACGCCTGGAAATTCACACGTGAACGCCCCGACGCCAGGATCGAGTTCGGCGTCACCGCGGATACGGAAGCCATGCCCGAATTCTTCATCAAGGATAACGGCGCGGGTTTCCCGCAGCAGTACGTCGACAAGCTGTTCCGACCGTTCCAGCGACTGCACCACGAGGGCCAGTTCGCCGGTCACGGCATCGGGCTGGCCTCGGTCAAACGCATCGTCGAGCGCCACGGTGGCGCGATCCGCGCCGAAGGCCAGGAAGGCGAGGGGGCGACTTTCTTCTTTACCCTGCCGGGCCTGGGCCGGCACTGACGCTCAGGCGTCCTTGTTGTGACGGCGCATTACGCGCTGCTTCTCCCGCGCCCAGTCGCGTTCCTTGCTGGCCTCGCGCTTGTCGTGCGCCTGCTTGCCTTTCGCCAGCGCGACCTCGGCCTTGACCTTGTTGCCTTTCCAATAAAGCGCGGTCAATACCACCGTGTAGCCATCGCGCTGGACGCGGCCGATCAGGTTGTCGATCTCGTGCC
Organism: Lysobacter sp.; assembly: GCA_036525015.1. Lineage (GTDB taxonomy): Bacteria > Pseudomonadota > Gammaproteobacteria > Xanthomonadales > Xanthomonadaceae > Lysobacter_J. The sequence continues at coordinate 6,819 of DATDBD010000316.1, read as the reverse complement.
GGTGCAGGAGCAGCTTGCGGGTTCGGCGCTCCTCGGCGACGACGTGGGTCGAAGCCGAGATCAGCGGGGTGATCTGGGCGCCGAACAGGAACATCTCGCCGCCACGGACCACCGCGTAGGCTTCGCCGACGTTGGCGCGGCCGGCCCGGATCGACTTCAATTCCCAGCCCTGCAGGGCCAGGCCGGCCTCGAATCTGTCTTCCAGGTGGTACTCGTGGCGCGCGCGCTTGTTCAACGCAATGGTGCCGCCGCCAGCGCCCTTTCCTTTATCCTTGCCGGCCTTGTTGCTCGAGTTCTTTGCCATCGCGGTATTGTCCCTGATTGCAGGGCAACTCGCGAACCTGCCTCCTGACCATGCCGACCATTCGCCGCTCCGCCCTGGTTGAACACTCCGCCGCGCGCATGTTCGCGCTGGTCAACGACATCGCGGCCTATCCGCGCCGCTTCGACTGGTGCGAGCAGGCGCAGGTGATCGAATCCGGGGAGTCGCGCATGGTGGCGCGGCTCGATCTCGGGCTGGGCGCGCTGCGGACCTGGTTCACGACCGAGAACACCCTGGCGCCGCCGCACCATATCGACCTGAAGCTGGTCGACGGCCCGTTCCGCAGCCTGACCGGGCGCTGGCAGTTCCATTCGTTGGACGAGTCCGCCTGCAAGGTCACGCTGACGCTCGACTTCGAGCCGTCGGTGAAGCTGCTCGGCCCGGCCATGGCGCTGGGCTTCCAGGCCTTGGCCGACCGCATGGTCGACGATTTCGTCCGCGTTGCCGACCGCGACCCCGTCAATGGAGCGGGGGAGTGAAAGTCGAGTTGCTGCGTGCCTGGCCTCGGCGCTTCGAAAGGGTCGAAGTGGAGTTGCCGGAAGGCGCGAGCGTGGCCGAGGCGTTAAGCAAGGCGGGTTGGAACGAGGATCCGGAAACGGTCGCCTATGCGGTGTTCGGCGTGACGGTCACGCTGCAGACGGCGTTGGCGGACGGCGACCGGATCGAGTTGCTGCGGCCGCTCCAGGCGGATCCCAAGGATGCGCGCCGGCGTCGCGCCGAAGCCCGGCGCGGCGACAAATAAGTCAGGTAAGGCGTCGGACTCAGCGCCCGCGGCGCTTTTCCTTTTCCTTCGGCAGGTTGCGTCCGAACTGCTTGTAGGCCGAGTTGGCGATGTCTTCGTCCTGCTCGGGGAAGTAGTCGCCTTCCCACTTGGCCAGGCTGTCGCCTTCGAACCACAGCGTCAGGTTCTTGGTGTCCGTCTTGCCGACGCGGCCGACCCGCTGCGTGGCGGTGTAGTCCCAGCGCTCGTGGTGGAAGGGATCGGTCACCGACGGGGTGCCCAGCAGCAGCATGACCTGCTGCTTGCTCATGCCGGTCTGCAGCTGGTCGACGTTGGCCTTCTCCAGCAGGTTGCCCTGGTAGATCGGCTGGCGATAGAGGATGCCGCAGCCTGCGGTCATCAGGGCAACGGAAACGACGAGCAGGAGCTTGTGCATCGAGTGCTTGGGCATCGGATGGCGCAGATGGGAGAAGAACAGGCCGATGATACACTGAAGCCCATGCCCACGAACCGCACGGGCCGGCGCCAAGGACCGGCCTGCGTTCACTCGGCATTACGGCCCTGGTCTCATCCGATCGTCCGTATGCCGCATCAGCCTGACAGCAGGGAGCCCAGATGGAATCGCAAGACCTGCGCAAAGCCGGACTCAAGGTCACACACCCGCGCCTGCGGATCCTCGAGTTGCTTGAGCAATCCAAACCTCGCCACATGACGGCCGAGGACATCTACCGGCACCTGCTCGAGCACGGCGATGACATCGGCCTGGCCACGGTCTATCGCGTGCTGACGCAATTCGAAGCCGCCGGGCTGGTGCTCAAGCACAACTTCGAGGCCGGCCAGTCGGTGTATGAACTCGACCGTGGCCATCACCACGACCACATGGTCGATATCGACAGCGGCAAGATCATCGAGTTCGAGAGCAGCGAGATCGAGGAGCTGCAGCGCAAGATCGCCGATAAGCTCGGTTACGAGATCGAAGAGCACTCGCTGGTGCTCTACGTGCGCAAGAAGCGATAAGTGTGTGCGACGGGATCGGTTTCGCCGACTCCGTCGACCGCTATTCCACGTCGGCCAACAACCGCTTCGCCGCCGCGCGTGCCTCGCGGGTCAGTTCGACACCGCCCAGCATCCGCGCCAGCTCCTCTTCGCGCTGCTTCGCGTCCAGCGCCTGCACGGCGCTCTGGGTGACGCCTTCGCTGGCGGTCTTGCTGACGCGGTAATGCGAGTGGCCCTGCGCGGCGACCTGGGGCAGGTGGGTCACACATAGCACCTGGCGGCTGGCACCCAGCGCGCGCAGTTTCTGCCCAACGATCTCGGCGACGGCGCCGCCGATGCCGGTGTCGACTTCGTCGAACACCATCGTCGGCACCGCATCCAGACCCAGCGCCGCGACCTCGATCGCCAGTGAAATGCGCGACAGCTCGCCACCGGAGGCGACCTTGCGCAGCGCCCGTGCCGGCTGGCCGGGATTGGCGGCGACCAGGAATTCGACGCGTTCGCCGCCCTGCGGATCGGGACGGTCGGTCTCGATGGGTTCGATGGCGATGTCGAAGCGGCCACCGCCCATGCCCAGTTCGGCGATCAGCGCGGTGGTGCCGGAAGCCAGTCGTTCAGCCGCCTTCCGGCGCGCCTGGCCCAATACGTCAGCGGCCTGGCGCCAGGTGCCGCGGGCCTGCGCGATCTCAGCATCGAGCCGGCCAAGGCGTACGCCTGCGCCGCGTAGCGATTCCAGTTCGGCGGCAATCGCATCGCGCTGTACGGCCAACTGTTCCGGCGGCACGCGGTGCTTGCGTGCCAGCTCGTGGATGCGACCGAGCTGGCGTTCGATGGCATCGAACGCGGCTGGGTCCAGATCCAGATCGCTGCGCACACGGTCGAGCAGGGCCAAGGCCTCGTCGATCTGGATGGCGGCGTTGTCGAGCATGGCGTCGACGTCGTTGAGGCGTGGCTCGTGCTCGGCCACGCGCTGCAGCTCGCCGCGCACCTGCTGCAGGTTGCGCGACAGCGACGGGCCTTCGTCGCCACCGAGGCGGGCGAAGGCGCTGTCGCAGGCGGCGATCAGGCCGGCGGCGTGGGCATGGCGACGGTGGTCGGCCTGCAGGCGGGCGATGGCGTCGGGCTCGAGGGTCTCGCGGTCGAGCTCGGCGTGCTGGTGTTCGAGCCAGTCGATGCGGTCGGAGACGTCGCCCTGCGACGACAGTGCATCGCGCTCCTGCAGCAGCGCGTTCCAGCGAGCCGCGGCAGCCTCGACCGGCGCGCGTTCGGCCTCAGTGCGGCCGAATGCATCCAGCAGGGCGAGTTGGCTGGGCCTGGACATCAGGGCCTGGTGCTCGTGCTGGCCGTGGATTTCGACCAGTTGCGCGGCCAGCTCGCCTAGTTGTCCCAGCGTCACCGGACGGCCGTTGACCCAGGCCTTGGAGCCGCCGTCGGCGCGTATGACCCGGCGGATCTGGCAACCCTCGTCCTCGTCCAGCTCGTTGTCGCGCAGCCAGGCCTGGGCCTGTGGGACGTCGTCGAGGGTGAAGTCGGCGACCAGCTCGGCGCGGTCGGCGCCGTGGCGGACCACGCCGCTGTCGGCGCGCAGCCCGGAAATCAGGCCCAGGGCGTCGACCAGCAGCGATTTGCCGGCGCCGGTTTCACCGGAAATCACGGTCAGGCCGGGACCGAAACTGAGTTCGGCGGCGCTGACGACGGCGAAGTGCTTGAGGGATAGGTGCGCGAGCATCGGGGCGGGATTGTGCCTTGTGTCGGTGGCGGCTTGATAGTCGCCCGCCGTCTCGCCCGTTAGGACGAGCGTGCTGGAGGGACGCCGGACGCCGGCGGCGGCGCCGGTGCGCAAGAGTGAACACCGTGACGATGTCGCTTGCGCCCGCCCGCGGCGACGGCTTATACCGCTGTCATGAACCGCCGATCCGCCGATCCCGCCCTCGACCCGCGCGCCCGCCAGCTGCTGCGCACGCTGATCGGCCGCTACATCCGCAGCGGCGAGCCGGTGGGTTCACAGACCCTGGCGCGACATTCGGGCCTGGACGTGAGCTCGGCGACCATCCGCAACATCCTGTCCGACCTGGAGGAGGCCGGGTTGCTGAGCGCCCCGCACAGTTCGGCGGGGAGGATCCCGACGGCCCAGGGCTATCGCCTGTTCGTCGATTCCCTGCTGCAAGTGCGCCCGCTGCCCGAGAGCGATATGGTGCGCCTGCGCAGCGAGCTGCCGGCGGGGTCGGGCACGCAGGCGCTGCTGGGCAGCGCCTCGGAACTACTGTCGGCGATGACCCACTTCGTCGGCGTGGTCAGCGTGCCTAAGCGGGAGCAGTTCGCGTTCCGGCGGATCGACTTCGTTCCGCTCGATGGCCAGCGCGTGCTGGCGATCCTGGTGTTCGCCGACAATGACGTGCAAAACCGGATCATCCAGGCTCGCCGGCCGTATGAGGCGGGCGAGCTGGAGCGGGTCGCCAATTACCTCAATGCCCATTTCGCCGGCCGCACCCTGTCCGACATCCGCGCCACGCTGCTGCACGAGCTTCGCAGCGCCCAGAGCGAGATGCAGCGGCTGCTGTCGCAGTCGGTCGAACTGGCCGAGCAGTTGCTGACGCCCGGCCAGGACGACATGGTGCTGGCCGGCCAGACCCGCCTGATCGGCGTGCAGGACCTGGCCGACCTGGACCGCCTGCGCCACCTGTTCGAGGCATTCGCCCGCAAGCGCGAGATCCTGCAGCTATTGGAGCGCACGGTGCAGGCGCCCGGCGTGCGCATCTTCATCGGCGAGGAAACCGGCCTGGCTCCGCTGGAGGGCATGTCGCTGGTCAGTGCCCCGTACGGCGCTGGCGGGCAGGTGCTGGGGGTCCTGGGAGTCATCGGGCCCAGCCGCATGGCGTATGAACACGTGATCCCGGTGGTGCAGGCCGCCGCGGATGCGCTCGGGGCGGCGATCCACCCGGAGTAATCGATCCCCGGTTGGGATCCCCGTTGGGTGGCCAACCCCCCAACTCAATGCGCTTGGTTGTCTTGAAACGCCGTCAGGCGGGCCCCATTGCTGCCCTTGTTGCGCACTCAGGCGCAGTTTTCGCGCATTTCGATGCAGGGATAGGGCACGCATGACCAATATCGACCAGAACGACACTCCCGACGTGGCAGAGCAGGAAGGTGAGGCCTCGCTCGCCAGCCAGCTCGAGGCCGCACAGGCCGAGCTCAAGCTACTGCGCGAGGAATCGCTGCGCGAGCGCGCCGAACTGGAGAACCAGCGCAAGCGCATGGCCCGCGACATCGACATGGCGCGCAAGTTCGCCAACGAGCGGTTGCTGGGCGCGCTGCTGCCGGTGATCGACAGCCTGGAGGCCGGCCTCAGCGTGCATGCCGATACCGCCCAGCACCTTCGGGAGGGCATGGAGCTGACCCTGAAGCAGTTGCTCAAGGTCGCCGGGGACAACGGGCTGGTCGCGGTCGATCCGGCCGGGCTGCCGTTCGACCCGGAACATCACCAGGCCATGAGCATGGTCGAAAGCGCGACCCACGCGCCCGGCGACGTGGTCCAGGTCTACCAGAAAGGCTGGCTGCTGAACGATCGGCTGCTGCGCCCGGCGCTGGTGGTCGTGGCCAGGCACGACTGACGCCTTGAACCGGGGGAAGCAGCCCCCCAGATAACGGACATCGGCGGCGCGGCCGCCTCATCGAATTCAAGCATCAGAGAGGGAGCAACATCATGGGCAAGATCATCGGCATCGACCTTGGCACGACCAATTCGTGCGTGGCGGTCATGGAAGGCGGCAAGGCCAAGGTCATCGAGAATTCCGAGGGCGATCGCACCACGCCTTCGATCGTCGCCTTCACCAAGGACGGCGAAGTCCTGGTCGGCGCCTCGGCCAAGCGCCAGGCGGTCACCAACCCCAAGAACACGTTCTACGCGGTGAAGCGCCTGATCGGCCGCAAGTTCACCGACGCCGAAGTGCAGAAGGACATTGGTCTGGTCCCGTACAAGATCATCGCGCACGAAAACGGCGACGCATGGATCGAAACGGCCGACGGCAACAAGATGGCGCCGCAGCAGATCTCGGCCGAGGTGCTGGCCAAGATGAAGAAGACCGCCGAGGCCTACCTGGGCGAGGCCGTCACCGAGGCGGTCATCACCGTGCCGGCGTACTTCAACGACAGCCAGCGCCAGGCGACCAAGGACGCCGGCCGCATCGCCGGTCTCGACGTCAAACGCATCATCAACGAGCCGACCGCGGCCGCGCTGGCCTACGGCCTGGACAAGAAGGGCACTGGCGACCGCAAGGTGGCCGTGTACGACCTGGGCGGCGGCACGTTCGACATCTCGATCATCGAGATCGCCAACGTCGACGGCGAGATGCAGGTCGAAGTGCTGTCCACCAACGGCGATACGTTCCTGGGTGGCGAGGACTTCGACAAGCGCGTCATCGACTACCTCGTCGAAGAGTTCAACAAGGACCAGGGCATCGACCTGCGCAAGGACCATCTGGCATTGCAGCGCCTGAAGGACGCGGCCGAGCGCGCCAAGATCGAGCTGTCGAGCGCGCAGCAGACCGAGGTCAACCTGCCGTACGTCACCGCTGACGCGTCGGGCCCCAAGCACCTCAACATCAAGCTGACCCGCGCCAAGCTCGAAGCCCTGGTCGAAGACCTGGTCAAGCGCACCATCGAGCCGTGCCGCATCGCCCTGAACGACGCCGGCCAGCGTGCCAGCGAGATCAGCGAAGTGATCCTGGTCGGCGGCCAGACCCGCATGCCGAAGGTGCAGCAGGCCGTGGCCGAGTTCTTC
>DATDBD010000315.1:0-5963 GCA_036525015.1 Lysobacter sp. | reverse complement strand
GCCGATGAGGAAGCCCGGTTCGCGCCCGGCTGCCTGCAACAGGTAGGTCAGGATGGTGGTCGTCGTGGTCTTGCCGTGGGTGCCGGCGACCGCAATCGTGTCGCGGCCTGGCAGCAGGTTCTCGCTGAGCCACTGTGCGCCGGAGGTGTAGCGCCGACCGTCGTCGATCACCTGCTCGACCGCAGCGTTGCCGCGCGAAAGCGCGTTGCCGACGACGATCTCGTCGCAGTCCGCGGCGATGTGTTCGGGCTTGTATCCCTGCTTCAGGGCGATGCCGAGTTGTTCCAGCTGCGTCGACATCGGCGGATAGACCGCCTGGTCGCTGCCTTCGACCTCATGGCCCAGTTCGCGCGCCAGTGCGGCGACGCCGCCCATGAAGGTGCCGGCGATGCCCAGAATATGTAGCTTCAAAATTCGGTATTCCCAAACGCGGCCGGCTGCCCGGCGAAACGACTCCCGCACGGCACCTATTCCCCCTCTCCCGCTTGCGGGAGAGGGCAAGGGGTGAGGGTGTGGGGCAGCGGGAACTACCTGATTCCAGAACTCGCGCCTGCCCTCACCCCGACCCAAATCCCGCAAGCGGGAGATGGGCTCAAGAGAGATTACTCAACGCCTCTCCCGCAAAAGGAGAGCTCGAACACATCAACCGACTTCTTTCACCGGCGCGAGCGCCTCGATGATGCGGTTGAACACCTCGTCCAGCGAGCCGACGCCGTCGACGACGGTCAACTGGCCGTGCTGGCGGTAGAACTCGATCACCGGCGCGGTCGAGTTCTCATACACCTGCAGGCGGTTGCGCACCGATTCCGGACTGTCGTCGGCGCGGCCTTCGGCCTTGGCGCGGCCGGCGATGCGCTCGACCAGCAGTTCGGTCGGCACTTCCAGTTGCACGGCATAGTTCATCGGCTGGCGGATGCGGCCCAGCAACTGGTCCAGCGCGTCGGCTTGGGCCAGGTTGCGCGGATAGCCATCAAGGATGAAGCCGCCGGCAGTGTCGGGGCGGGAGAAGCGGTCCTCGAGCATGCCCAGCAGGATCTCATCGCTGACCAGGTTGCCCGCGGCCATGATCTCCTTGGCTTCCAGGCCAAGCTTGGTGCCGGCGGCGACTTCGGCGCGCAACAGGTCGCCGGTGGAGATGTGAGGCACCTGCAGGTGTTCCTTGAGGCGCGCGGCCTGCGTGCCCTTGCCGGAACCGGGCGCACCCAGAAGTACCAATCGCATCAACTTCACTCCTAGAACAAGAAAATTCGTGCGGTCCGAGGGGACCCGCGCGACCCCGGACTTCGCCGCAGGTCGAGGACCCGGGGTGCGGCGCTACACTCGCGCGACCTGCCCCCGCCGGGCCAAATATTGCGGTCAGCTTACCGCATCCCGGCCCCAATCCTGGAATGGAAATGGCCTCCGGAACCTTGCTGTACGCGCAATCTGGCGGTGTCACCGCTGTCATCAACGCCACCGCTTCGGCCGTCATCCAGACCGCGCGGGCACGCCGGGTCAAGGTCCTGGCGGCGCGCAACGGCATTCTCGGCGCTTTGCGTGAAGACCTGATCGACACGTCCAAGGAACCGGCGGCGGCGATCCGTGCGCTCGCCCACACCCCGGGCGGCGCGTTTGGCTCGTGCCGGGTCAAGCTCAAGTCGCTGGAACAGGACCGGGCGAAGTACGAGCGCCTGCTGGCGGTGCTGCAGGCCCACGACGTGCGCTACTTCCTCTACAACGGCGGCAACGACTCGGCCGATACCGCGCTCAAGGTGTCGCAACTGGCGGCCGAATTCGGCTATCCGCTGACCTGCGTCGGCGTGCCCAAGACGGTCGACAACGACCTGGCGGTCACCGACTGCTGCCCGGGCTTCGGCTCGGCCGCCAAATACACCGCCGTCTCGGTGCGCGAGTGCGCGCTCGATGTCGCGGCCATGGCCGACACCTCGACCAAGGTGTTCGTCTACGAGGCGATGGGCCGCCATGCCGGCTGGCTAGCAGCGGCGGCGGGACTGGCAGGCCAGGGCCCGGACCAGGCGCCCCACCTGATTCTGTTTCCGGAGCGTCCCTACGACGAACCCGATTTCTTCGCGCGGGTGAAGGCGACCGTCGAGCGCGGGGGCTATTGCGTGGTCGTCGCCAGCGAGGGCATCCAGACCGCCGATGGCCGCTTCGTCGCCGATGCCGGTGCCGGCAAGGACGCCTTCGGCCACACCCAGCTCGGTGGCGTCGCCTCGTTCCTGGCCGGACGCGTCAAGAACGAGCTGGGCTACAAGGTGCACTGGACCCTGCCCGATTACCTTCAGCGCTCGGCGCGCCACCTGGCATCGAAGTCCGACCTCGACCAGGCGCAGGCCGTCGGCATCAAGGCCGTGCAGTTCGCGCTCAAAGGCATGAATGCGGTGATGCCGGTGATCGTGCGCGCCAGCGATTCGCCGTATCGCTGGAAGATCGAAGCTGCGCCACTGGAAGACATCGCCAACCACGAGAAGAAAATGCCGTCGAACTTCATCCGCAAGGATGGTTACGGCATCACCGAGGCCGCGCGCCGTTACTTCGAACCGCTGATCCGCGGCGAAGCGCCGCCGCCCTACGGTCGCGATGGTATTCCCAAGTATGTCGAGCTGAAGAACGTGGCCGTGGAGCGGAAGCTACCCGCCTACGAAGGCTGATGACACGCGAGCACCGACTGCCCGCCCCCGCATGAGGGGCGGGCAGTCGAATGTGCGTGTGCGTATTACGAGGATTTACGAGATCGCGAGTTACGAGGTCACGCCATCTTCCACGTGAAGCACCAACACCGCGCGATCCTCAGGCAGCATCTTTTCCCACTTGCGCAGGTAGTCCGCCTTTTTCTCCTCGATGCTGGCCTGGTTCTCCTGATACCAGCTCTCGGCTTCCGGCGTGGTCGACACGAAGCTGGTCGCGTCGCTCCACTGCTTGAACTCCGCGCCCTGCAGGTTGTATTCGGCATCGGCGCGGTTGTGCATGGGGATCAGCGAAAAACGCGCCTTCCATGCTCCCGGACGCGCCTTCACGAGCACGTAGTAGGTCTTGCCGGCTTCCAAAGTGGCATCGAGGAAGTCGGCATTCTCGGAGACGACCATCAGCCGGTGCTCGCCCGGCTCCATCTGCACGGCGACCTTGTCCTTGTACTTGAGCACACCAAGGAAGCGGGTGGCACCGTCGGGCGCGTCATACAGCGAAGACGAGATCGCCCCGCCGAAGAACGAAGGCCGCATGAAGACCACCAGTGCCTTGCCCGCTTCGGGCTTGGGCGCCTGATCGGCGGCGGGCTCCATGAGCTTGGATTTGGCGAAGGCCACCGGGGAAACCAGCAACAGGAAAAGCAGCGCAACGCGCGACATACGTATCATGCAAACACCCCTGATGAAGCCGTCTCCTGACGGCACCACGAGTGTAATGTGGCGGGTGCGCCACGACAGCCGTGCCCCACGACAGCCGTGCCCCGATCAGCGACAGGCCCGCCCCTCCACGGCCATCGTCGCGGCATACATCGGCAAGGCCGCGAGCTTTCCGGCCGCGGCCGCTTGCTTCTGCTCCTCCAGATAGATGCGCGACTTGCCCTGTGCATCGAGCGCAGGCGGAGCCACCGCGGCTGGCTTGCGCCACACCCGCACGACCACCTGCTGCGACGGGCAATTGGCATTGGGCACACGGATCAGGTCGTTGAACTTCCAGCCCGTCGCCTGCGACGGCTGCGCCTTGGCGGCATCGACAAAGCGGGCTCGGGCCTGGCACGTGGGGCTGATGCGGACCACGGCGAAGGTGTAGGGATCCTCGGCCTGGCCGGTGAACATGCCCTCCAGCCGCGCGCAGGCCTCGGGGATCTGCCGCAGCGTGTGCACGCTGTTCTGGGGCTGCGGCTTCGCGGCATCGCGCTTGATCTCGGGCTTGGGGTCGCCGTCGGCAGCGTTGGCAACTGCGGGCAAAGCGGCCGCCCAAAGGAGCGGCGCTAGGATGACAAGGACAAGGCGCATGGGACTGGCTCCGCAGCGTGATGCTGGTCGCAGACTGGCATTCAGGCGCTGAACCGTCGTTTCACGATCCACGCTTCCGCGGGCCGGCCCTCCGGTTCCACGGTCATCGCCCCTGTGCCATAGTCGGAACGTTGCCGCGCGCCCCCACTCGCGAAGCCGGCAGCCAAAAAATCGAAGGTAAAAAGTCCGTTGTCGTCCGATGTTCACTCTGGGGAGGGGTTCATGCTGGAGCAGTACGGTTTGGCCTTGGCGCTGGTATGCGCCGTCATTGCGATCCTTTACGGGATCATTTCTGCGCGTTGGATCAACGCACAACCCGCCGGCAACGAACGCATGCAGCAGATCGCCGGCGCGATCCAGGAAGGCGCACGCGCTTACCTCAATCGCCAATACACGACCATCGGCATCGCCGGCGCGGTGCTGTTCGTGGTGATCGGATTCTTCCTCAACTGGCCCACCGCGATCGGCTTCCTGATCGGCGCGGTGCTGTCGGGCGCGGCCGGCTACATCGGCATGAACGTCTCGGTGCGTGCGAACGTGCGCACCGCCGAGGCCGCACGCAAGGGCATCGGCCCGGCGATGGACGTCGCGTTCCGTGGCGGCGCGATCACCGGCATGCTCGTGGTGGGCCTGGGCCTGCTCGGCGTTGCGGGGTATTGGGTCGTGCTCACCCATTACATGGGCGTGACCGGCGAAGCCGCGCTGCACGCACTGGTCGGCTTGGCCTTCGGCGCTTCGCTGATCTCGATCTTCGCGCGCCTGGGCGGCGGCATCTTCACCAAGGGCGCCGACGTCGGCGCCGACCTGGTGGGCAAGGTCGAAGCCGGCATTCCCGAGGACGACCCGCGCAACCCGGCGGTGATCGCCGACAACGTCGGCGACAACGTCGGCGACTGCGCCGGCATGGCCGCGGACCTGTTCGAAACCTATGCGGTCACCGTGATCGCCACGATGCTGCTGGGTGGCCTGATGATGGCGGAGGCCGGGCAAAACGCCGTGTTGTACCCGCTGGTGCTGGGCGGCGTGTCGATCCTCGCCTCGATCGTCGGTGCGTTCTTCGTCAAGGTGAAGGCCGGCGGCTCGATCATGGGCGCGCTGTACCGGGGCGTGATCGTGTCGGCGGTGCTGGCCGCGATCTTGTTCTATCCGATCACCATGCAGTTGATGGGCGACAACAGCCACGGCGCGATGAACCTCTACGGTTGCGCTCTGATCGGTCTGGTGCTGACCGGCGCGATCGTGTGGATCACCGAGTACTACACCGGCACGCAGTTCAAGCCGGTGCGCCATATCGCCGCCGCCTCCACGACCGGCCACGGCACCAACATCATCGCCGGCCTGGGCGTGTCGATGAAGTCGACCGCAATGCCGGTGATCGCGGTGTGCCTGGCGATCTGGTTCGCGTTCCACCTGGGTGGTTTGTACGGCATCGCCATCGCCGCCACCTCGATGCTGTCGATGGCCGGCATGATCGTCGCGCTCGATGCCTACGGCCCGATCACCGACAACGCCGGCGGTATCGCCGAAATGGCGGAACTGCCGCCGGAAGTGCGCGCCATCACCGATCCGCTCGACGCCGTCGGCAATACCACCAAGGCGGTGACCAAGGGCTATGCGATCGGCTCGGCGGCACTGGCTGCACTGGTGCTGTTCGCCGACTACACGCACAACCTGGAAAGCGCCGCGGCCGCCAAGATGGCCGCGACCGGCGTGGCAAGCGAAGCGCTGCGCTTCGACCTGTCCGACCACACGGTGATCATCGGCCTGCTGATCGGCGGCCTGATCCCCTACCTGTTCGGCGCGATGGCGATGGAAGCCGTCGGCCGCGCGGCGGGTGCGGTGGTGGAGGAAGTGCGTCGCCAGTTCCGCCAGATCCCCGGGATCATGGAAGGCACGGGCAAGCCGGAGTACGACAAGGCCGTGGACATGCTGACCAAGTCCGCGATCAAGGAAATGATCGTGCCCTCGCTGTTGCCGGTGGTG
>DATDBD010000314.1:0-2495 GCA_036525015.1 Lysobacter sp. | reverse complement strand
ATGATGCCCAGGGATACGCCCTTGGCGTAGGCGCTGCTGCCCGCCACAGCCTGGCCGAGTGTAAGGGCGGTTGACCGATCGAAGCCTAGCCGCTCCGCCACCACGGCCGCCCAGAGCGTCAGGACGGGGGGCGCGGTTGATAGTGATGGTGTCGGACATGGTGCCCTCACGGCGTGCTGTGCCCACCCGATCGCGTCGAACGCGGCTTTCGATTCAGCTCCAAGCCCGCCTGCTCGAGGTGGGTGCGGATTCCGAGCCAAGGCGGACAGTGATTCCGAGGCAAAGCGGGCACTGATTCCGACGGAAGCCGGACGGTGATTCCGATTGATCGTGGACAGCCCTGAGGAGGGCTGCAGGGGCCGAGGTCGGCGATCTGATGACCGGTAGCGTGAGCCTCCAACGCGGAGGGACACGATGCCAGCTGAGAGATTGTCGATGCGGAGAGTACGAGAAGTCTTGCGGCTGAAGTATGCGTGCGGGGCGAGCGTGCGAACGATCGCGCGGTCGGTCGGCATCGGGCACACCACGGTCGGGGAATACCTGCGGCGCACGGCGGTGATCGGGATCACTTGGCCGGTACCGGTCGAGATCGATGATGCCGAGTTGGAGCGGCGGCTTTTCACGCCTGCCGGCTTTGACCAGGCGCCCACCAGGGCGATGCCGGACTGGAGCCATGTCCACGCCGAGCTGCGCCGCCGTGGCGTGACTCTGCTCCTGCTCTGGGAGGAGTATCGAGCCGAGCACGGAGATGGCTACGGCTACAGCCGGTTCTGCGATCTTTACGGCGACTGGCGCCGCGGCGTCAGTGCAACGATGCGCCAGACCCACGTCGCCGGCGAGAAGCTGTTCGTCGACTATGCCGGCGACACCGTGCCGGTGTTCGACGGGACGACCGGGGAGGAACGGCGCGCGCACGTGTTCGTCGCCGTGCTCGGCGCCTCGAATTACACCTATGCGGAGGCCCGCTGGAGCGAAGGCTTGGCCGACTGGGTTGGCGCGCACGTCAACGCGCTGGTCTTCCTGGGCGGCACGCCGCGGTTGCTGGTCTGCGACAACCTGCGGGCCGGGGTGACAGCCGCGTGTCGCTACGAGCCCGGCATCAACCGCACCTACCAGGAGATGGCCGCCCACTACGGCGCCGCCGTGCTGCCGACCCGAGTCCGCCGTCCACGCGACAAGGCAAAGGTCGAGGTGGCGGTGCTGATCGTCGAGCGCTTCATCCTGGCGCGCCTGCGCCATCGACAGTTCCTCTCGCTGAGTGAGCTGAACGAGGCGATCCGCGACCTGCTCGGCGACCTCAATGCCCGGCTGATGCGCAAGCTCGGTGCCAGCCGCCGGGAGTTCTTCGAGACGATCGACCGGCCGGTGCTGCAGCCGTTGCCGGCAGAGCCCTACGCCTATGCCGAGTGGCGGCGCTGCCGGGTCGCACCCGACTACCACGTCGAAGTGTCCGGGCATTTTTACTCGGTGCCATCGCGGCTGATCCGCGAAGTAGTCGAGGCCCGCATCACGGACACGACGATCGAGGTCTTCCATGCGGGCCAGCGTATCGCCGCCCACCCACGGTCGACATTGAAGCGGCGGCACACCACGACACCCGAGCACATGCCGAGCGCGCACCGGCGCTACGCCAGTTGGACGCCGGCACGGATGCTGTCCTTTGCGGCGCAGATCGGGCCGGGCACGGCCGCACTGGTCGAGACCATCATGCGCACCAAGCCACACCCCGAGCAGGGTTTTCGCGCCTGTCTCGGCATCCTGCGGCTGGCCAAGACCTATGGCGAAGCGCGGCTGGAAGCAGCCTGCCAGCGTGGCCTGACCATCGGTGCTCGGACCTACGGCTCGATTGCCTCGATCCTGAAGACCGGCCTGGACCGGGCATTCCACGAGGACGTGGCGCCGGACCCGGCCCCCTTGCAGCACGCGAATATCCGTGGCCGCGGCTACTACCATTGAAAGGAGATCCGATGCTTGCCCATCCGACCCAGGAACGCCTGCAGGCCCTCGGCCTGGCCGGCATGGCGAAGGCGCTCGACGACCAGCGACGACAACCCGACATTACCGCCTTGAGCTTCGAGGAGCGTTTCGCACTGCTGCTCGATCGAGAGACGATGGAACGGGACAACAAACGGCTGGTCGCACGCCTGCGGTTTGCCGCCTTGCGCCAGGAGGCGATCGTCGAGGACGTCGACCTTCGGGCGGCCCGCGGCCTGGATCGCGCGCTGTTCCAGAAGCTCGCCGCCGGAGACTGGATCGACCGCAAGCAGAACCTGCTGGTCATCGGCCCGACCGGGGTCGGCAAATCCTGGATTGCTTGCGCCCTCGGGCACAAGGCCTGCCGGGACAACCGCACGGTCGCCTATCATCGGCTGCCCCGCCTACTCGAAGCACTGGCACTGGCCCGTGGTGACGGCCGCTATGCACGGCTGCTGAAAGCGCTCGGGCGGGTGCAGCTTCTGATCCTGGATGATTGGGGAATGGTGCCGCTCACCGGC
>DATDBD010000313.1:0-2582 GCA_036525015.1 Lysobacter sp. | reverse complement strand
CAACTATCGCTACTCGTTCGACATGCTCGGCGAGGGCGCGCTGACCACCAAGGACGCGCTGCGCTACCTGCAGGCCTACCGCGACGCCATCCATGCGATCGGCAAGAGCGGCGATTACAAGGGCAAGGAAGTCTTCGGCGTTCCGTCGATCTCGGTGAAGCTCTCTGCGCTGCATCCGCGCTACGAGCACGCCAAACGCGAGCGCGTGTTCGCCGAACTCACCCCGCGCGTGCTGGAACTGGCGCAGCTGGCAAGGTCCTACGGCATCGGCTTCACCATCGACGCCGAGGAAGCCGACCGCCTGGAACTGTCGCTGGACGTGATCGCCGCCGCCTACGCCGACAAGTCGCTCGACGGCTGGGAAGGCTACGGACTGGCCATCCAGGCCTACCAGAAGCGCGCGCCGGAAGCGATCGACTTCATCGCCGACCTGGCCCGCAGGCACGGTCGCCGCATTCCCGTGCGCCTGGTCAAGGGCGCGTATTGGGACAGCGAGGTCAGGCGCGGGCAGGTCGACGGCCAGATCGGCTATCCGGTGTTCACGCGCAAGCCCAACACCGACGTCAGCTACCTCGCCAACGCGCGCCGCATGCTCGAGGCGTCGGACGCGATCTACCCGATGTTCGCCACCCACAACGCGCAGACGATCGCCACGATCCACCAACGCGCCAAGACGATGGGGCGCGCGAAGCACTACGAGTTCCAGAAATTGCACGGCATGGGCGACGACCTCTACGCCGAGGTCATCCCGGCCAACCGCCTGGACGTGCCGTGCCGCGTGTACGCGCCGGTCGGCAGCCACGAAGACCTGCTGCCGTACCTGGTGCGCCGCCTGCTCGAGAACGGCGCCAACTCCAGCTTCGTCAACCGCATCACCGACGAGGACATCGCCATCGATGACCTCATCCACGACCCGGTCGCGACCGTGTCGGCCTTCGAATCCATTCCGCATCCGCGCATTCCGCTGCCGGTCGATCTGTACCGCAGCTTCGGCATTGACAGGACCAACTCCATGGGCATCAACCTCGCCAACGACGATCAACTGCGCGCGCTCGCCGAGCAGGTCAACGCCGCCGCACGCGCCGACTGGCGCGCCACGCCGCTGGTGCCGGGCGCGAACGTGAGCGGTTCGGCCGCTCCCACAAGCATGGTTGCCGTCACCAATCCTGCCGATCGGCGCGAAGTCGTCGGCCAATGGCACCCCGCCGACAGCGCCACGGTCGAGCTCGCGCTGAAGAACGCGGTCGCCGCGCAGGACGCCTGGAACGCGACGCCGGCCGCCAGCCGTGCCACGATCCTGGAGCACGCCGCCAAGCTGCTCGAGGAGCGCATGCCGCAGTACCTGGCGCTGTGCACCAAGGAAGCGGGCAAGACCCTCGCCGACGGCGTCGCCGAGGTACGCGAGGCGGTCGACTTCCTGCGTTACTACGGCGCCCAGGCGCGCAAACTGTTCGCGCCCGAAGTGCTGCCGGGCCCGACCGGCGAATCCAATACGCTGCAGATGTCCGGTCGCGGCGTGTTCGTCTGCATCAGCCCGTGGAATTTCCCGCTGGCGATCTTCGCCGGCCAGATCGCCGCGGCGCTCGCCGCCGGCAATGCCGTGATCGCCAAGCCGGCCGAGCAGACCAACCTGATCGGCTACTACGCCGTGAAGTTGCTGCACGAAGCGGGCATCCCGGAAGCGGTGCTGCAGTTCCTGCCGGGCGACGGCGCCACGGTCGGTGCCGCGCTGACGCGCGATGCGCGCATCGCCGGCGTCGCCTTCACCGGCTCGACCGACACCGCGCGCGCCATCAACCGCGCCCTGGCCGCGCGCGACGCTGCCATCGGCGTGCTGATCGCCGAGACCGGCGGCCAGAACGCGCTGATCGCGGACTCCTCATCGCTGCCGGAGCAGGTGGTGAAGGACGCGATCGCCTCGGCATTCACCTCCGCCGGCCAGCGCTGCTCGGCCGCGCGCGTACTGTTCGTGCAGGACGACATCGCCGACAAGGTGACCTCGATGCTGGCCGGCGCGATGGCCGAGTTGAAGGTCGGCGACCCGGGCCTACTGTCGACCGACGTCGGCCCGGTGATCGACGAAGACGCGCTGTCGATGCTCAAGGAACACGCAGCGCGCATGGACAAGGAAGCCACCAAGATCGCCGAGGTCACCATGGACGGCGACGCCGCCCACGGCAGCTTCTTCGCACCGCGCGCCTACGCCCTCAAGTCGCTGGACCAGCTGCACAAGGAGGTCTTCGGGCCGGTGCTGCACGTGATCCGCTGGAAGGCCGACCAACTCGACGCGGTGATCGACGCGATCAACGCCACCGGTTACGGCCTGACGCTGGGCATCCACTCGCGCATCGACGAGACCGTGGACAAGATCGCCACGCGCATCAAGGTCGGCAACTGCTACGTCAACCGCAACCAGATCGGCGCAGTGGTCGGAGTGCAGCCGTTCGGCGGCCAGAACCTGTCCGGCACCGGCCCCAAGGCCGGCGGCCCGCACTACCTGCCGCGCTTCACCACCGAGAAGACCGTCACCGTCAACACCACCGCGGCCGGCGGTAACGCTTCGCTGCTGACGCTGGGCGATT
>DATDBD010000312.1:0-5595 GCA_036525015.1 Lysobacter sp. | reverse complement strand
TCGCGCTCGATGACGGCCTGGACGGATTCGATCCACTCGCGGGTTTCGGTGGGATCCGGGTCGTTGAGCAGCAGGTCGTTGATGACGGCGTGGAGAGATGTCATGCACATCGCGGCCCCGTGGCCGCGCCTCGTTGGGGGGGCGGAGATTAGAGTCCGGATTCTAACAGCGATGCACTGGCTGGGCGGCCCATTGGGCAGCCCATTGGCGGTGTGCTGCAAACATCACATTGCGGTTTGGGCAATGTCGGCGGGACATTTTTTGGGGCTGTGGGTGCGGATGGGTTTGGGCGGGGGTGGGAGGCTGAATCTGGTGGTTTCGCGTGGTGCTCGTGATGCAAGAAATGGGGGCTGCTTTCTGTGCTGCAAGCGGCGTTGCGTTTGCCTCCTCTCCCACTTGCGGGAATGGGTGGGGGCGAGGGCACGCGACGCGACGGGTTGAATGGGCCGCTGCGGGCAAAGCGTCCTCTCCCGCACGCGGGAGAGGGGACGTTCCCAGCGCGCGGGGACCACTCGGCGAGGTGTTGCCGGGATCGGTGCCGCGATGCCTTGTAGCGGGGTCAATTCATACAGACAGCGCATTGGCGAGAATGGGCGCATGAATCGCCCTTCCCTCCCCCGTTCGCTCGTCGGCGCAGCGCTGGCCTTGCAGATGTCCGCGCTGCACGCGCAGGAGCGGGGTGTGGACGCGACCACGCTGGACTCGGTGCAAGTGCTGGGCGCGCGCCGTGCACTGTCGGACTTCCCGGGGGCGGTGAGCGTGATCGATGGCGACACGCTGCGCAGCGGGCAGCGGCAGGTGTCGCTGGCCGAAACGCTGGTGCGCGTGCCCGGCATCGGCGTGCTGGACCGGCAGAACTACGCGCAGGACCTGCAGATCCAGAGCCGCGGCTTTGGTTCGCGCTCGACCTTCGGCATCCGTGGCATCCGGTTGATCGTCGATGGCATTCCGTCCTCGGCGCTGGACGGCCAGGGGCAGGCGGCGAATTTCCCGCTCGGCTCGCTCGACCGCATCGAAGTACTGCGCGGGCCGCTGGCCTTGCAGTACGGCAACGCGGCCGGCGGGGCGATCATCGCCGAGACGGCGCTCGATGGGCCCAGCGGCGTGAATGCCGATGGCTGGGTCGGCAGCTTCGGCAGCCACCGCGCGCAAGTCGGCTTCGAGCACGCCGAGGGCGGCGAGCCCTGGCGCTGGCAGGCGCTGGGCAGCCACTTCGTCACCGATGGCGAGCGTCCGCACAGCGCGGCCGAGCGTGCTCAGTTGGACGCGGTGGCGCAGTGGTCGCCCGATGCCGACCGGCGCCTGCGCGTGGTGCTGGGCGGGCTGTCGCAGCCGGAGACCGACGACCCGCTGGGCCTGACCCGCGCGCAGTGGCAGCGCGAGCCGCACGGCACCGATCCGGCGGCGTTGCTGTTCGACACGCGCAAGAGCATCGACAACGCCCAGGCCGGGATGCGCTGGGACGATGCCTATGCGCCCGGCCGCGCGTATTGGCTGGGTGGCTACGGCATCGCCCGCGACGTGGTGCAGTTCCTCGCCGTGCCGGTGGTGGCGCAGCGCGCGCCCAGCAGCGCGGGCGGCGTGATCGATCTGGGGCGGCGTTCGGCCGGCGCCGAGGCGGGGCATCGCTGGGAATTCGCACGCGGCGCGCTGGCGATGGGCTTGGAGGCGGGGCGACTGAAGGAGAACCGGCGCGGGTACGAGAACTTCGTCGACGACGGGCTGGGCAACGTCCAACTCGGTGTGCGCGGCCGCCTGCGGCGCGACGAGGACAACCGCGTCGACGACCGCGAGGCCTTCGTCAGCGGCGACCTGCGCCTGGCCGATCACTGGAACGCGCTGGCGGCGGTGCGTCATGCGCGCATCGATTTCGAATCCCGCGACCACTACATCGCGCCCGGCAATGGCGACGACAGCGGCCGCATCGATTACAGCGAGACGGCGGCGTCGGTTGGTGTGGCTCGGGCATTTGCGAGCGGCGAAATCTTCGCCAGCCTGGGGCATGGCTTCGAGACGCCGACGGTGACGGAGCTGTCGTACCGGCCCGATGGCAGCGCGGGCTTCAACGACCTGAGCGCGGCAAGCTTCGACACGGCCGAGCTCGGTGCGCGATGGCGGCATGAAGACCGTGAGGCCAACGTGGCGGTGTATCGCGTCGACGGCGACGACGAGATCGTGCAGGCCGAGAACCGTGGCGGGCGTGCCAGCTTCGCCAATGCCGGGCGCACGCGACGCGAGGGCATCGAGGCTGGGCTTGAAGGCACGTTGGGTGAGCGCTGGTCGTATGTGGCGACGGCCAACTGGCTGCGGGCGCGCTTCACTTCGCCTTTCAGCTACCGGGTGGTCACGCCCGGCGTGGTGGTCACGCGCACCGTCGAGGCGGGCAACCGCGTGCCGGGCATACCGCTCGCCAACGGATATGCCGAGGTGGCGTGGAACGCCGGCAGCGGCGCGTTCGATGCGGCGGTGGAACTGCGCGCCAGCGACCGGATCTACACCGACGACCGCAATACCGAGGCCGCGCCGGGTTATGCGCAACTGGCACTGCGGTTGCAGTGGCGCGTGCCGGAGTCGGGATGGCATGGGTTCGCGCGGGTCGACAATCTTTTCGATCGCGACTTTGTGGGGTCGGTGATCGTCAACGAGGCGAACGAACGGTATTTCGAGCCGGGCGCGGGACGGGCTTTCAGCGTGGGGGTGGGTTGGGCGCCGCGTTGAGGCACCGACTCCTTGCCCCTGCTCCTCGCCGACGCCGGAGCGAAACGGCGGGGCACTGCGTCCCCCATCAGGCTCATGCCCCCCTCACAAAACTCCTGCGTATGATCGGCGCAGGGGACCAGGGGCATCTTCGATGACCATCGGACCGCAGGCTCTGCCGCTCGGCCAGATCGACAGCGTGCGCTGGCGCGACAGCCTGCGCTTGCGGATCGCGCTGTGGTCGGGCCTGGTCGGTACGCTGATGGTGGGCCTGATGATCGCCGGTATGGCCTGGCACATGCGGGGCCAGATCGACCACGACGCGCGGCTGGACACGCTGGCCAATGCCCAACAGGCCGCCGAACAGCTCGACGCGACCATGCGCGCGGTGACGGTGAGCACCGACGGCGTGTCGGACCTGGCCGCGCATTCCGGCCTGGACCCCGCGACACTGACCGCCACGCTGCGCTCATTGATCAGGTCTACGCCAGGCTGCGCCGGCGGGCTGTTGGCGCTGGAGCCGCAGGCGCCGGGAGGCGCGCATTACGCGCGTTACGTGCAGGTCGAAGGCGCCGACCGCGACTTCGTCGCCGAGGCCTACGACTACCGGAGCAAAGACTGGTACCGCCGCACCGTGAGCGTCGGACAAGGTTGGTGGTCCGAGCCCTATTTCAGCGAGACCGCGGGCAACCGCTGGATGGTCACCTACAACAAGCCGCTGCCGCAGGGCGGCGGCATGGTCAGCCTGGACCTGCCGCTGAGCGCGCTGACCGACAGCCTGCAGACCCTGGCCCACCTGCCCGGCTGGCGCGTCAGCCTGATCGCGCCCGGCGGGATGCTGGCGCTCAATCCCGACGTGGAGGTCAGCCGCGAACTGACCCTGGACCGCTTCATCCAGCTGTCCGGTCGCAGCGACCTGAAGCCGGCCGCCGATGCCGCGCGCGACCACCACCACCTGCAACTGGTGCACGTGGATGCGTTGAACGGCGAGAAGCGCTTCACCGTGATCGAACCGGTCGGCGACAGCGGCTGGACCGTGCTGGTGGCGCAGTCGTACGAACTGATCATCGAGCGCCTCAACCGGACCTTGATGATCCTCGGCGCGACTGGCCTGGCGCTGGCCGGCGTGTGCGTGCTGCTGATGCGGCGCATGGCCGGGCGGATCGGCCAGCCGGTGCAGCAACTGGCGACGTCGGCCACGCACCTGGCCCAGGCCAATTACGAGTCGCAGGTGCCACACACCTCGCGCAAGGACGAGGTGGGCCTGTTGGCGCGGGCGTTCGATCGCGCCCGCACGTCGATCCGCACGCAGTTGGACGAGATCGAGGCGCTGGCGCGCAACCGGCAAAAGCTCGAGAGCGAGCTGTCGATCGCGCGCGAAATCCAGTTGGCGATGCTGCCGGACGCACAGACGCTGCATGCGGACGGCCGCCGCCTGCAGGCCTACGCCATGCTGGAGCCGGCCAAGGCCGTCGGCGGCGATTTCTATACGTTCTTCGTGCGCGACGGGCGCCGGTTGTGGTTTGCGATCGGCGATGTCTCCGACAAGGGCGTACCGGCGGCCTTGTTCATGGCGCGCGCGATGACGGTGCTCGAAGTGGCCACCGGACGCGGCGGCTCGCCCGCAGATGCGCTGCGCACCGCCGCGGAACGACTCATAGATGGCAACGACACCTGCATGTTCGCCACCGTGCTATGCGGGCTGGTGAATGTCTTCGACGGAGAGCTGCTGCTGGCCAGCGCCGCGCACGAACCGCCGGTGATGGTGCGGGCCGATGGCCGCAAGGAATTCCTGCAGGTGGAGTCCGCCGGCCCGTTGGGGGTGGACGTCGCCGAGCACTATCCGATCTGGCATGGCCGGCTCGAACCGGGCGATGCGCTGGTGGCCTACACCGATGGCATCACCGAGGCATTCGACGGCAGCAACCTGGCGTTCGGACAGGAACGGCTGCTGGCGACGCTGACACCGGGGCGCGATGCGCAGGCATTGTGCGAATCACTCGTATCGGCCGCGCATCGCTTCAGCGACGGGGTGGCGCAATCGGACGACATCACCGTGCTGGCACTATGCTTGTCCACAGATGACGACGGAGACGCTTGAATGCAGCTGCGGATCGAAGTCCCCAACGAACGCGAACGCCTGGGCGAGTTGCTCACGGCGATCGACAGCGCCCTGATCGAACATCGGATCGCGCCGGAAGTGCGCAACGACCTGCAGCTGATTGCGGAAGAAGTGGTCTGCAATGCGATGGACTACGGCCTGGACGAGGACACGCGCGGGCCCCAGCACCTGATCGTGGTCGACATCGCACGACAGGACAATCACCTGCACGTGGAATTCCGCGATACCGGCAAGCCATTCGATCCGCTGTCCCAGCCGGTGCCGGAGTTGGAGGAGTGCATCCTCGACCGCCCGCTCGGCGGCCTGGGCGTGCACCTGATCCGCGAGATTGCCGAGGCCGTCAGTTACGAACGCGACGAGCCGTACAACATCCTGCGCGTGGTGTTGCGCGCGGCCTGACCTTTAGGCGAACTCCATGGAATTGCAGATCCGCATCGATCCGGCGATCAACGGCAACCAGAAGGTCGCGCTGGGGGGGCGCCTGGACACGCACAGCTTCGACGAGCTGGACCGGCGGCTGGCGCCGGTGCTGGCCTCCGATATCCAGTCGCTGGTGCTGGACCTGGCGGCACTGGAATACATCAGTTCGGCGGGCGTGCGTTCGATCTTCAAGGCACGCAAGGCACTGGCGGCGCGCAGCGGCAAGGTGCTGGTGCTCAATCCGCAGCCGCAGATCAAGAAGGTGTTCGACGTGGTGAAGGCGGTGCCGCTCAACGAGATATTCACCTCGGTGGCGGAGGCGGATGCTTATCTCGATGCGATGCAGCGCAAGGTGC
>DATDBD010000311.1:0-2540 GCA_036525015.1 Lysobacter sp. | reverse complement strand
AGGCCGTTGCCGGTCGCGTCGTAGGTCTTGAGGAGGCGCGCGTCGTCGGCATGGATCAGCACCAGGCTGCGGCCGACCGGATGCCACTCGCCCGCAGCTTGTGCACGGAAGGCGATGGTGCCGTCACCACGCTTGGGGGTCGAAAGCCGGCTCAGACGCGCGCCCGGCATTGCGGTGCTGGCGCGGTCGAGCACCGTCGCCCAATCGATGGACATGCCTTGGCGTGGCGTCTTGGAGGGCTTGACCGCTTCGCCGCCAAATAGGGCGATCAGCGCCGATTGCAAAGGCCGTGAATAGACCATGCCGACTCCGGTCAGCGTGGCCAGTAGCAGCAACGGCAGCAGCACCGCGCCGATGGTGCGGTGCCAGGTCAACCAACGCCGGACCGGCGGGCCCGAATGCATCTTCAGATGCGCCAGCACGCGCCCGTGTCTGGGCCACCACAGGTAAAGTCCGGACAGCAGCAGGCCCAGGGCAATGCAGCCGACGATTCCGAGCACTTGCTCGCCGGTCTCGCCACCGAGCAGCTTGGTGTGCCACGCGCGCAGCCACAGCACGGCGTCGTCGTCCTGAGTGCGGGTCAGCAGCCATGCGCCGTCCTCCGGCGCGAAGTAAGCGCGCCGGCCGCCCTTGAAGTGGCCTTCCCAGACCGGAAGCTCATCGCTTGGCAGGTCGAGCGAGTTGAGGCCTTCCGACGACCAGCGCTCGATCAACGCACCGAGCACACGGCCATCGGCGACGGGCGCGTGCTGCGTCAGGGTCGGATGCCGCAGCGTCAACAACTCGTCCTGGAACACCAGCACCGTGCCGGCAAGCGCGACCAGCGCGAACAGCGTGCCGACCGTCAGGCCGACCCACAGATGCAGCCACGACAGCGTCGCGCGCACGCGGCGCCGATGACGTGTGGGGGAGTGCGGAATGGCGTTGGTGACCCGAGTGTCCATGGTGTGCAGTATCGGTCAGGGAGGTCTGTAGGGAGCGTCAGGTTGGGTCCGTCAGAACGGGTCCGTCAGAGCGGGTTTGTCAGAACCGGTGCGACCAGCCGACCGTCAGTACGCGGCCGCGGCCGGCGACGTAGGTGTCGTTGCGTGGCGTGCTCTGCGAGTAGTAGGTGACGTACTGCTCGCCGAACAGGTTCTCCACACCGACGTTCAACTGGCCCAACGGCAGCGCGAAGCGGGCCTGCAGGTCGACCGTGGTGTAACCGTCGGAGCTGGCCACCTGTGTGCCGCGCAGGTCGAAATCGCGATCGAGCGACCGGCTGGCCTGCAGTCGCGTGGAGACCGTTTCGGCCCAGCCCTGGTCCCAGAACGCGGTGACGCGGTCAGGGCTGACGTTGATGCCGGGAAGGTCGCTGTCGACGCGATCGTCGCCGTTGCTGTCGTAACGCGCTTCGGTGGCGGCGTAACCCAGCCCGACGCGTCCCGCTTCGGAGAACTGGAACGCGACATTGCCCTCGATGCCGTTGATCTCGGTGCGCTCGCGCACCACGTTGTAGGACTGGGTGGCGTTGTCGAAAGCCAGGCGCGAGCCCAGATCGGAGTCCGACCAGTACGCTGCCAGGTGTGCGAGCCAACGGCCGTTGTCGAAGTCCAGGCCGATCTCCTGGTTGTTGGCGATCACCGGCTGCAGATCGACCAGGTTGTCCACGCTCTGGCCGGGCGCGGTGATGGCGCGCAGCACGCGACCGATGTCGGCGACGGTGTAGCCCTCGGAATACGACGCGTAGAACTTCAGCGCATCGGTGGCTTCCCACACGACACCCAGATTGGGCAGCACTTCGCTGGTCGAAGGCGAGCCGCCTTCCACCAAGTAGCGGGTGCCCTTCACACCCGCAGGCGAAGTGCGCTGGTCCGGAATGGTGAGGTAATCGTCCACCTCCAGTTTGCCGCGCTCGTAGCGCAGGCCGCCGCTCAGCATCACCGAATCAGCGACCCACCATTCCATCTGGACGAACGGCGACCACGACTCGTAGGTGGTTTCCGGCACCCAGTCGATGTTGGCGCGCACAAGTTCCTGATGCGTCGTGTCGCGGGCGAGGTCGAGGCCAAGCGTGGCACGCAGGCGCAGGCCGAACAGATCGCCGCGCGACCAGCTGAACTTGCCGCCGAGCTTCTCGGACGCGTTCTGCGACTGGTCGAACCAGTTGGGATCGCGGCCGTCTCCCCAGAAGTCGCCCCAATAGGTGCCGCCATAAAGCGCCTCGAACTCGACCCAGTACAGCTGCGTCTGCAGGTAGCCGCCGGCCATGTCCTTGTCGGTGTAATCCACGCTCAGCGATGTGGAAAGGTTGCGCGGACCTTCGCCTTCGCTGCCACCGGGAGCGGACGTGGCCAGCTGGCCGGTGGCGATGTTGCCGTTGACGGCGTGGTAGTCGTTGTTGCCTTGCAGTTCGTAGCGGTTGGCGGTGAAGTTCAGCCGCTGGTCTTCACTCAGGTTCCAGCCGACCTTGCCGAACAGGTTGTTGCTGCGGGAGTCCATCAGGTCGCCCTGGACATCGTTGACGGCGATCGGGTTGCCGTCGCCGTCGTAATACAGCC
>DATDBD010000310.1:0-4176 GCA_036525015.1 Lysobacter sp. | reverse complement strand
GCGTGTGCCACCGCCTTCTGCCGGTGCGAGGCGGAACTCGACCACGCCGCCCAGGCCCATGCCCTGCAGCGGCCCCAAACCGCCGATCATGCGCAGGGTCTTGCCCGGATCGACGAAGGTCACGGTCAGGTGCTGGGCCTGCTGCGCGCCAGCGACCTCGCAGAAGCAACCGCCGGGGCGCGCATCGATCGACAGCTTCGATGCAGTACCCCACCACGTATGGTCCTTCGGCCACCAACGATCGACATCCTGGGTCAGCGCCTTCCATGCCGTTTCGGCATCGACCGGAACGACTTGCGTATTCTCGATCGTAAAACCGTTGGCGGCCGCATCCTTCACGGCCGCCGACACCGCTTGGCAAGGCAGCATCGTCAGCCCGGCAATGGCCAGGACGGAAACCAACACCAGACTCGTCATGCGCATGCTCGTGGCTCCCGTCGGTTGCGGCGCATTAACCCATTGCGACCTGACGATCGCAAGTGCGGCACGTCAACGATGTCCGGAGTCGAACGGCCGCACCCGAAACGCCAGGCTGATGCGCGGCCCCACCGCCTCACGCGTCTTGGGAATGCCGTGGTCGTAATGCCTTTGCGAGGCGTGGCTCATCACCAGCAGGCTGCCGGGTTCGAGATCGATATGGCAGGTCCGGTGCGGCGCCTGCTTGGTACGGATGGTCATGCGTCGTGGCGCCCCCAGCGAGAGCAGCGCGATCGGCTGTCCCGGCACCAGGCTGTGCAGCTTGTCATTGTGCGGGGCGACACTGTCGTGACCATCGCGGTAGTAGTTCAGCCCGACCGCGTTGAAGGGGGCCGACAGCGATTCGCGCAACCGCCGCGCGGCCTGCGCCAGCGGCGCGGGCAACTGCGGATCGTCGAGGCGATACGCGGCCACCAGCCGCGGCACGTCGACGATACGGTCGTACATCGGCCTCTGCCGCGCTTCCCAGGCCACCCGATCGCGCAACGACTCGAACCAGAGCTGCGCTTGCCGCTGCGCGGTGAATCCGGGCCAGTAACGCACGCCGCCCTCCGCATCGTCGAACAACGTGCGGGGGCCGGTATCGAACAATGAGATCTGGGCAGCGGCGTGGCGCATGGCCAAAGCATGCAACGCCCGCGTCTCACTGACTGCGCCGGAACTCGGCGCAGCTGGACCATTAACCTTCCAGTTCGTTCCACCGTGCATAAGCCGCTTCAAGGTCGGCCTGGGCCGCGGCGAGCTGGCTGTTATGCGCGGCCACCGCCGCGCGATCGCCCTGGTAGAACGCGGGGTCGTGCATGTGCGCGGTAAGTTCGGCGACACGGGTTTCCAGCGCTTCGATGCGCGCCGGCAGTTGCTCGAGCTCGCGCGCGTCCTTGTAGCTGAGCTTGCGCTTGGGGGCAGCCGGTGTTGCGGCAACCGTTGCCGCCGCCGGCGTCGCCGTGGCCGTCTTGGCCGCGGGTGCGATAGCCGGGACCGCAGGACGCTGCCGCACCCAGTCGCTGTAACCGCCGACGTACTCACCGACTTGGCCATCGCCCTCCATCACCAGCGTCGAGGTCACCACGTTGTCGAGGAAGTCGCGATCGTGGCTGACCAGCAGCAGCGTGCCCGGATAATCGGCCAGCATTTCCTCCAGCAGTTCCAGCGTCTCCACGTCGAGGTCGTTGGTCGGTTCGTCCATCACCAGCAGATTGGACGGCTGCGCGAACAGCCTGGCCAGCAACAGGCGGTTGCGCTCGCCGCCGGACAGGCGAGTGATCGGCGCGCGGGCACGTTCGGGCGTGAACAGGAAATCCTGCAGATAGCCGATCACGTGTTTGGACTTGCCGCCGACGTCGACGAACTCGCGGCCCTCGGCCACGTTCTCCAGCGCGTTCCAGTCCTCGCGCAGCGTGGCGCGGTACTGATCGAAATAGGCGACCTGCAAGTTACTGCCCAGGCGTACTTCGCCGCTGTCGGGCTTCAGCTCGCCCAGCAGCAACTTGATCAACGTGGTCTTGCCGCTGCCGTTGGGACCGATCAAGCCGATGCGGTCGCCGCGGAATATCGTCGTCGACAGATCGCGCATCAGCGCGCGCTCGCCGTAGGCGAAGGAGACGTCCTTGGCTTCGACCACCTTGCGTCCGGAGGAGTCGCCCTGGGCCAGCGCCATCTTGACGTTGCCGGTCTGCTCGCGCCGCTGCGCGCGCTCGACTCGCATTGCCTTGAGGCGGCGCACGCGGCCTTCGTCGCGCGTACGCCGCGCCTTGATGCCCTGGCGGATCCACACTTCCTCCTGCGCCAGCATCTTGTCGAAGCGCGCGTTCTCCTGCGCCTCGGCGTTGAGCCGCTCCTCGCGTCGGCGCAGGTAGTTGTCCCAGTCGCCCGGCCAACTGGTGACACCGCCGCGGTCGATCTCGACGATGCGCGTGGCCAGCGCTCGCAGGAAGCGGCGGTCGTGCGTCACGAACACCAGCGCGCCCTGCCAGGCCTTGAGGAATCCTTCGAGCCAGTCGATCGCCTCGATGTCGAGGTGGTTGGTCGGCTCGTCGAGCAGCAGCAGGTCGGGCGACGACACCAACGCGCGCGCCAGCAACACACGACGCTTCATGCCGCCAGACAGCCGCGCGAACATCGCATCGCCATCGAGATCCAGGCGCTCCAGCGTCTCGGTCACGCGCTGGTCGAGCGACCAGCCGTGCGCGTCCTCGATCTTGGCCTGCACCTTGGCCAGCGCATCGGTGTCGACGTGTTCGGCATGGCTGAGGTGGTGGTATTGCGCCAGCCACGCGCCCAGCTCACCCAGGCCACCGGCCACCACGTCCCAGACATCGCCGTCGGCGCCGGCTGGCACTTCCTGCTCCAACCGCGCGACGCGTACGCCGCCCTCGCGGCGGATTTCTCCGTCGTCGGCCTGGATTTCGCCAGCGATCAGCCGCATCAGCGTGGATTTGCCGGCACCGTTGCGGCCGATCAGGGCGATACGCTCGCCGGGTTCGATCGAGAGGACGACATCGGCCAGCAACAGCGGACCGCCGACGCCGTAGTCGACGTTGTTCAGGGTAATCAGGGGCATGACCGTATTCTACGGGCGACGCGCCGTCGCCGCGCCGATCACGTTGCCTTTCCGATCAGGGCCCGCCGTGCGGCGGCAGCAGGACGACCTTGGTGGCCGTGCGGTCCTTGACATCCTTGCGAACGGCCATGTCCAGTTCATCGCCTGGTTTGAGCGAGCTCAACTGGATGGGTTTGCCTTCGGCGTCGAAGGCCTGGGTGTTGTCGTCATAGCGGATCCGGACGAAGTTCAGCGTCTGCGCCTGGTCGATATGGACGCTGCGGGTCGCTTTCTCGATCGAGCGCAGCGTGCCGTGCAGGTAACGGCCCCAGTCCTGACCCGGCGAGGTACTGGGCAGGACCCGCACCCGCGATCCCTCCGTCCGGTTGCCGCTGCGCTGCGTCGCCACCAGCAGGCGCTCGCCCACTTTCAGGTCGGTCAGATGTACCGGGCTGCCGGAGCGCGTGATCACGGTCGACGGCGACAGGTAGATGTTGTCAGGAGTCCCCTGGCCGACCGCGTTGCCGGTTTCCGAATCCCTGCTCAGCACAATCCGCGACTGCCCCATGTCCACCCGCGCCAACGTGCCGACGGCGTGGTCCGACTCCGGCGTTGCCGCCCAAGCCGCCATGCAGATCCCGGCGAGCCCTGCCAGCAGCAGGGTCCGGGCCGCTGCGCGCAGACTTGTCGTCCGCGTGCCTTCACTGGAAACCACGACCGTTCGCATCGCTTTGCCTCCCGCCCCACGGGGGCACCATGATGCGCTCGCTACGTGTAGGGGGCGTGTGAGCGGGCGCAAGCGGATCGAAGTAAGCCCGATACCGTCGTCGACACGATGATCCAACGCGTCGGCGTGGGATCATCGGAGCGAGATGGAACCGCTGCTGCGCGCCCTTGCCGCTCCCGCTTCGGCCAGGATCCGGGCCTGGGTCCTGGGTGCGTTTCCGCGAGGCCAGAGCGGCATCGATTACGACCATCCCGTGGGCGATCCCGGTCTGTTCGGGCCCGACAGCACCACTTGGCGGATCCACGCCGACTTTCCCGGAATGCTCTCGGGCGGACTGTGCGCGCTGATGCTGCAGACGCTGCACCCGCTCGCGCTGGCCGGCGTCTGGGACCACTCCCAGTTCCGCACCGACCTGGTCGGACGCCTGCGCCGC
>DATDBD010000309.1:0-2137 GCA_036525015.1 Lysobacter sp. | reverse complement strand
TTCGTCGAGCCCAGCGCATAGGCCGATTCCTTCAGCCGCGTCGGCACGGTCAGGAACACCTCACGCATCACCGAGGAAATGAACGGGATCACCATGATCGCCAGCACGACGCCCGCGGTGAGCATGCCGATGCCCAGCGGCGGCCCCTGGAAGAACTTGCCGATCAGCGGCCAGGTGCCGAGGTTGTCGTTGAGCCAGGGGGTCACGTATTCGGTCATCACCGGGACCAGCACGAACAGGCCCCACATGCCGTAGATGATCGACGGGATGCCAGCGAGCAGTTCGATGGCCGTGCCGATCGGGCCACGCGCCCAGCGCGGCGCGACCTCGGTCAGGAAGAAGGCGATGCCGAAACTCACCGGCACCGCGATCAACATCGCGATCATCGCGGTGACGACGGTGCCGTAGATCGGCACCAGCGCGCCGTACTTGTTCTCGACGGGGTTCCATTCGGACGAGATGAAGAAGTCCAGGCCGCTCGTGGCCAGCACCTCGCGGCCGCCCCACAGCATCGACAGGGCGGCGCTGGCGAGCGCAACCAACACGAACACGACGGTGCCGATCAGCACATAGCGGAACACCCGGTCGTTGCGCGCGTCTTTATCGTCGCGCCTGCTGTCGACGGCTGTGGCGGGGAGGGTGGTGGAGTTCATGTGGGAGAAATTGAGGGCCTGTTACTCGTCGTCCCCGCACAGGCGGAGATCCATTTGCTTGCTCGCGCGGTTGCCGGTCGGTTCCTGGCAACTGCACGTTGGATCCCCGCCTGCGCGGGGATGACGTTCTGGCAAAGCCGCGCGCAGCGCGCGGGCAAGAACGTCACTTGAACTCCGCTGCCCAATACGCTTCCACCTGCTGCACCAGTTCCGCAGGCAACGGTACGTAGTCGAGCGCCTGGGCATGGCTCTGGCCGTTCTCGAACGCCCACTTGAAGAAGGCGATCGTGTCGGCGCTGCGCTTGGCGTCCTTGGGCGTCTTGTACATCAGGATGAAGTTGGTGGCGGCGATCGGCCAGGCATCCGCGCCTGAGGCATTGGTGATCACCAGGTTGAAGTCCTTGGCGCTCTTCCAGTCGGCGGCGGTTGCCGCGGCCTGGAACGACTTGGCGTTGGGCTGCACCCAGTTGCCGGAGGCGTTCTGCAGCGAGGCGTAGGCCATCTTGTTCTGCGCCGCATAGGCCAGCTCGACGTAGCCGATCGAGCCCTTGATCTGCTTCACGTACGAGGCCACGCCTTCATTGCCCTTGCCGCCCACGCCGCCCGGCCACTTTACCGAGGTGCCTTCGCCGATCTTGGCCTGCCACTCCGGGCTGACCTTGCTCAGGTAGTTGGTGAAGTTGAAGGTCGTGCCCGAACCGTCGGAGCGGTGGACGATGTTGATCTTGGTCGCAGGCAGTGCGACGCCGGGGTTGAGCGCGGCGATCGCGGAGTCGTTCCAGGTCGTCACCTTGCCGAGGAAGATGTCGGCCAGCAGCGGGCCGGTCAGGCGCAGCTTGCCGGCCTCGATGCCTTCCAGGTTGGCCACCGGCACCACGCCGCCGATGGCAGACGGGAACTGGCCCAGGCCGGCAGCCGCCAGATCTTCGGACGACAGCGGCTTGTCTGTGGAACCGAAGTCGACGGTCGCGGCCTTGATCTGGGCGATGCCGCCGCCGGAACCGATCGACTGGTAGTTGACCTTGGCGCCGGTGGCCTTGTTGTAGTCGTCGGACCACTTCGAGATCAGCGGATAGATGAAGGTCGCGCCGGCGCCGGTGATCTGGGCGGCGACCTGGTCGCCTGCCGGAGCCGGAGCGGTGGCGGCGCTGCCCTCGGGCGCTGCGGTCTGCGCGTCGCCCGACGGCTTGCAGGCGGCCAGTGGCAGGGCCAGGGCGAAGGCGAGGGCGGCGAGACGGGCCGACGACGGGTTCATGCGCAACTCCGGGGTGTGGGTAAAACCGGGCTCCAGCCCGGGCTGCGCCATTGGATGATCTTTTTGTTACACCCCGATGACATCGAATGGTCACATTTCTGTAGCGTCCCTCCGGGCAAGAAAAAAGCGGGCCCGCAGGCCCGCTTATTCAGGTTCGGCTACGGCCAGATGGCTCAGTAGTTCATGTTCGCCGACCAGTACGTCTCGATCTGCTGCACCAGGGCATCCG
>DATDBD010000308.1:0-7130 GCA_036525015.1 Lysobacter sp. | reverse complement strand
GGGGCGCGCTTTTGAGTAATCAGCGACGCGCGTAAGTAACGAAGAACCCCTGCAAGTCCCCGTTCTCGGTGTAGCCGACCACGTCGATCACCTGGTAGCCGTTGGCGTTGAAGGCCTGGTGCGCCTGGTTCAGTTCGCCCGCGGAGCCGGACTTGCGCGCACCCCAGTCGACGTCGACGTAGATGCTGACCGTCTGCTGGCCCGCGTGCGCGGCCTCGGCGGCCTTCTTGTCGTACTGGCCCTGGGTGGCGGCGACGGCGGAACCGGTGGCGAGGGCCACGGTCAGCAGCAGGGCGGTGGCGAGGGATTTGCGCATCGATGGCTTCCTAATGGGTGGCGCCCGCGGCCAGGCGGACATCGTGTTTCACGGTCAGTGCGGTCGCGGTCGCCAGGCGCAGCGCCTGGGTCGCCACCGACGGCGGCAGGCTCGGCGCGCCCGGATGGTGCGCCGCCTGCGCGGGAGAATACGGAATGTGGATGAACCCGCCCCGGACGGCGGGCACGTTTCGCAACGCGTGCATCAGCCCGTAGAAGACGTGGTTGCACACGAACGTGCCCGCGGTCTGCGAGATCTCGGCGGGAATGCCCGCCGCACGCAGCGCGGCCAGCATCGCCTTGATCGGCAGATCGGTGAAATAGGCAGCAGGGCCGTCGTCGGTCACCGGCGTATCCACCGGCTGCGCCCCAGCGTTGTCGGGGATGCGGGCATCATCGACATTGATCGCCACGCGTTCCAGCGAGATCTGGGCGCGACCTCCGGCCTGGCCGACGCAAAGCACGAGGTCCGGCTGCAGTTCATCGATCGCCGCGCGCAACGCCTCCAGCGACGCGCCGAACTCCACCGGCAGGCAACACGCGACCACGCGGTGGCCTTCAATGCGCTCGCCATCCAGCACCTGCACACAATCCCAGCTGGGATTGCAGCTTTCGCCCCCGAACGGCACGAAGCCGGTCAGCAGTACGACGGGGTCCTCGCGGCTCATCGGAAGGCCAGCCAGTACATCAGCGCCAGGTTGACCAGCAGCAACGGAATCGCGGTCGGCAATTGCGCGCGGATCACGGCGTTGGGGTCGTCCAGTTCGAGCAGCGCCGCCGGCACCAGGTTGAAATTGGCCGCCATCGGCGTCATCAGCGTCCCGCAATAGCCGGTCAGCATGCCGAGCGAACCCAGTACGGCCGGCGCCGCGCCGTGCTGTTGGATCAACAGCGGCAGGCCGATGCCGGCCGTCATCACCGGAAATGCCGCGAAGGCATTACCCATGATCATCGTGAACAACACCATGCCCAGGCCGTAGGCGAGCACGCAGGCCAGACGGCTGTCGGCGGGAATCACCGAGGACACGATCGAGGCGACCGCATCGCCGACGCCGCTGGCGGCGAACACGCCGCCCAGCGTGGCCAGCACCAGCGGCAACAACGCCGCCCAGCCCATGGTGTCGAGCAGGCGGCGGCCTTCGTCGGCGGCCTGCAGCGGCCGCTGCCGGGTGACCACTATGGCGGCAATGGTCGACACGACGCAGGCCAGCGCCAGGCCCACCAGGGTCAGGCTGCCCTTGCCGAACAACGGCGTGTCGCCGATGACGATGTACTCGCCAAACAGCACCACCAGCACGGTCAGCAGCGGGATCACCAGCGCCGGCAGGAACAGCCGGTGGCCCAGCCGCTGCGCCGATGCCAGCCGCTCGGATTCCGGCGCCTCGGCGACGTGCTCGCGGCGCATCCGAGTGGCCAGCAGCGCCAGCACGATCACGCCGGCGCCCGCCCATTGCGAGGGCAGGAGATTGCCGGCCTTGCTTGCGCTCAGCACCGTCTGACCGGATGCGAACAGCAGGGCGATCAGTCCCCAGAATGCCGCGTGCGCGTAGCGCCGTTCGCGCAGGTTGCGCCAGCCGGCGTAGGCCAGGAACGCCGCCAGCAGCAGGTAGAAATGCTCAATCGACAGCATCGGCGCGCTCCGGTGCGAGTGCGGCGCGCCGGTCGAGCGCGCGCTGGAACAGCACGATGCGCACGGCGTGGATCACGAACGCAGCGATCGCCGTCGGGATCGCCCAAAGCGCGATCTGCAGCGGTTCCAGCGCGATGCCGTGTTCGGCGTAGAAGCCCTGGATCAGCAGCACCGCGCCAAAGGCGAGGAAGACATCTTCGCCGAAGAAACGCCCGACATTGTCGGTGGCGGCGGCCAGTGCATGCACGCGCTGGATCTCGTCGCGGGGCAGGGTGCCATGCGGTTTCTCCGCCGCCGATTCGGCCATCGGCGCAAGCAGCGGGCGCACCGTCTGCGCATGGCCGGCGATGTCGATCAGGCCGACCGTGCTCAATCCCTGGCGCAGGGCCAGATATCCGGTCAGCAATCGCGCCAGGGTCAGCCCACGCAACTGCGCGATCCAGCGCAGCGCATGCTCGCGCAGGCCGGCGCGCTCCAGCAACCCGATGGTCGGCAACGTCATCACGAACATCAGCAGGGCGCGGTTGGAGACAAAACTCTCGCCGAGCAAGGCCAGCAGTTCCGGAATCGTCTTGCCGGCGGCGATGCCGCTGACCAGCCCGGCACTCACCACCACGATCACCGGGTTCATGCGCAGCACGAAGCCCACCACGACCCAGGCTACGCCCAGTAACGGCCAGTAACTGAGCGCCTCGCTCATGCTTGGGTTCCCACGGGGAGGATGGCGACGCCGTCGACCTCCAGTGCGTTTCGCACCGCACGCGCGAACGCTGCCGCGTCGCCGCGATCGCCGTGCAGGCACAGCGTGTCGGCGCGCAGGGACACGACGGAGCCATCCTCGGCGACGACCTCGCCCCGCGTGGCCAGGCGATGCACCTGCACGATGGCCTCGCCCAGCGACTCGATCACCGCGCCCGGTGTCCCGCGCGGCAACAGCCGGCCGCGGTGGTCATAGCCGCGTTCGGCGAACACTTCATGGGCGACGCGCAGGCCGTGCGCTTCGCCCGCGGCGGGCAATGCCGAGCCCGACAGGCCGAACAGCACCAGCGACGGATCGAAGGCCGCCACCGTCGCGGCGATGGCGTCCGCCACGGCGTGATCGTCGGCGGCGATGTTGTAGAGGGCGCCGTGCGGCTTCACGTGCGACAGGTGCATGCCTTCCTCGGCCGCGATCGCGGCCAGCAGGGCCAGTTGCGCATGCACCATGTGGGCGATGACGTCGGTGCCCAGCGGCATGATGCGCCGGCCGAAGTGCTCGCGATCCTCGAACGAGGGATGCGCGCCAGCGGCCACGCCGAACTGACGGCACAGCCGAAGCGTCGCCCGCATCGTCGCCTCGTCGCCAGCATGGCCGCCGCAGGCGATGTTGGCGGAACTGACCAGCGGCAGGATGGCGGCATCATCGCCGCAGCCTTCGCCGAGATCGCAGTTGAAGTCGATACTTGCTTTTTGTTCGGTTTTCACTTGCTTGCCCGTCCACGTGGGGGTGGGCGTCAGCCTCGCTTGAACAGCATGCCCAGCCCGACCACGATCAGGATCGCCGGCCACCAGGTCATCAGCATCTTGCCCAGGCTCATGTCGGTGTAGCCCAGGTTGTTGAGCAGAAACAGGGTGCCGATTACGACCAGCACCAGCGCGCCGACGACATTGGATTTCATGGGACTCCGGAAAGGTAAGGCTGACTGAGGAAATTCAGACCGCGGGCAGGCGCGCGTCGATCATCACGCTGATTCTGGCGATCCGTGCCCGTGCCGCGCAAGCCGAACGATGGGCTGTCGCTGCATCGCATGTCTCAAAGTGCAGCCGCTGTCCCGGGACGCACTGCGCCAGGCGCGGCAGATCGGCGGCGATGACATGCCCCAGGCGGGGATAGCCACCCACCGTCTGCGCGTCGGCCAGCAGCACGATCGGGCGGCCATCGGGCGGCAACTGGATGGTGCCCGGCGCCACCGGCTCGGAAATACCGTCGGCGGACGGAGCGGGCAGTGCCTCGCCCTGAAGGCGCAGGCCCTGGCGATTGCTGCTGGGGCTGACCTGCCAGGCCCGAGTCGCGAGCGAGGCCGCCAGCGGATGCGCAGACGCCCGATAGCGGATCGGCGCGCGCGGATCGACGTCGTGGTGCAGGTCGATCCACCAGGCGGCGGAGCGGGGTGAGGTGACGTCGACGGGGATGGCCACTTGGCCCAGCGGTATCGCGTCGTCGACGGCAAGGGCACGCCCCGCCCATCCGCCGAAACCGCCACGCAGGTCGGTGCTTCGGCTGCCCAGCATGGGCGGCACGTCGAAGCCGCCCGACACGGCCAGCCAGGCGCGCGCGCCGCGCTGGATCGCGCCGAGCTCGAGCACGCCCGCGGGTAGCTCGACCGGACGGCCCATGGCCACCGGGATGTCTTCGAAACGCGCCGAGACGGCGGCGCCGGTGATCGCGATGCGCACCGGCACGTCGAACCGCAGCGTCGGTCCGCGCAACGCAAACTCCAGCACCGCGGCATCACCGCGATTGCCGACCAGTCGGTTGGCCAGCCGCATCTGGTCGGGATCGAGCGCACCGGCGTGGGCGACGCCGAGATGACGCCACCCGCTGCGGCCCAGATCCTGCACGGTGGTAGACAGGCCCGGCTGAACGACGATCACGCGACTCATGCCGCGAACTCGCCGGGATCGAGCCCGCCGGCATCGATGGCGACGGCATCGATGGCTATGAAACGCACGCGATCGCCTGGTTGCAGCAGCGTGGGCGGGTCGCGTTGCGGATCGAACAGCACCAGCGGCGTGCGCCCGAGGATGCGCCAGCCGCCCGGACTTTCGCGCGGATAGATGCCGGTCTGCGCGCCGCCGATGGCGACGCTGCCGGCGGCCACACTGGCGCGTGGCGTGGCTAGCCGGGGGAGCGCCAGCGCTGGATCGAGGCCCGACAGATAGGGGAAACCCGGCGCGAAACCGATCATCGCCACGGTGTATTCGCCGGCCGTGTGCCGTGCGACCAGTTGCGAAGATGAAACCCCCAACTCGTCCGCGGCGGATTCGAGATCAGGGCCGAACTCACCGCCGTAGACCACCGGAATCTCCACGGTGTTGCCGGCCCGTTGCGCGCTCGGCGCGACATCGGCGGCATCCATCATCGCTTCGAGTTCCGCGCGAACCCGCGCCGGATCCGCCAACGGGTCGAAGAACACGCCCAAGCTCGCGAACGCCGGCACCAGGTCGCGCAGCCAATGCGGCGCTATCGCGCGGATGCGCGCGGCCACGGCGTGGACATGGTGGTTCAGCGCGGGATCGAGCACATCGCCAAAGCGCAGCAACCAGGCGTCGTCGGCCAGCGCCTCGATGCCGCAGGCAGGCGACGTCACGGCGGCAGCACGGCCTGCAGTTGCTCGATGCGATGCACCAGCGCCTCAGTCGTATAGGGCTGAGCGGAGGCCATGCCCCATACCGGTTTCGGCCAGGCGATGTCGTCCTGGAAACGGGCGATCACGTGCACGTGCAACTGCGGCACCATGTTGCCGAGTGCGGCGACATTGAGCTTTTGCGGCTTGAAGGTGCGCTTCATCGCATGGCTGACGATCGCGATCTCGTGCATCAGCTCGGCCTGCTGGGCGGGATCGAGGTCGATCAGTTCGACCGCATCGGCCACGCGCGGCACCAGGATCAGCCAAGGATGGTTGGCATCGTCCATCAGCAGCAGATCGCACAGCGCCAGATGAGCGATGGGATGAGTGTCGTCGGCCAGTTGCGGATGCAACTGCCAGTTGCCGGGAGAATGGCCGGGCCGGTTCATCGCAGGTTCTCCCCGAGAAATTCCAGTGTTCGGCGCCAGGCCTGTTCGGCGCTGGCCGGGTCATGGACGTGGTTGTCGACATCGCGGTTGAACGCGTGGTTCGCGCCGGGGTAGACGTGGACGCGCGCGGTCGGCTGCTTGTTGCGGTGCTGCTCGACGACTTCCGGCGGGATGCTGGCGTCGCGCTCGCCGAAGTGGAACATCATCGGTGCGCGCAACGCCTCATCGAGGAACGGCACGGTGCGCGCGCCGTAGTACGACACAGCCGGCAGGCCCAGCCGCGTGTTGGCCAGGAAGCTGACGCTGCCGCCCCAGCAGAAGCCGACCACGCCAACGAGCAGGCCTTCGTTGTGCAGCGCCGCGGCGGCACTGGCGACGATATCGATGGCGCGGTCGAAGCCGAGCTCGGTGCGCAGGGCGGCACCGCGTTGGGTGTCGGCCTCGGTATAGGCCAGCTCGACGCCGGGCGCGACCGGGTCGTACAACGACGGCGCCAGGGCCACGAAGCCGGCCGCGGCGAAGCGTTCAGCCACGCTGCGGATATGGGCGTTGGCGCCGAAGATCTCCTGCAGCACGATCACGGCGCTGTGAGACGGGCCCGTGGGATCGGCGCGCCAGGCGCGGACGGGGCCGTGCGGGGTGTCCAGGTCGATCCAGTGGGCCATGGCGGTTGTTCAGCTGGGGGGACGGGAGGATTCTAGCCCCGACGCTATAATCCGCAGCCCTCCCGGACCCCAAGTGGGCCGTCTCCACGACGGTCGGTCCGGGGTGTTTCCCGTTTTCCTGGTCCGTTCAATGTCCCTTGCCAATCCCAAAGTCGGTTTCGTCAGCCTCGGATGCCCGAAGGCCCTGGTCGATTCCGAGCGCATCCTCACCCAGCTGCGCGTGGAGGGCTACGACATCGTCCAGAGCTACGACGACGCCGACCTGGTGGTGGTCAATACCTGCGGCTTCATCGACTCGGCCGTGACCGAATCGCTCGACGCGATCGGCGAGGCCATCGCCGAGAACGGCAAGGTCATCGTCACCGGCTGCCTGGGCAAGAAGCCCGAGCAGATCCGCCAGGCGCATCCGGGCGTGCTGTCGATCAGCGGTCCGCAGGACTACGGCAGCGTGATGACCGCGGTGCACGCGGCTCTGCCGCCCAAGCACGATCCGTTCCTGGACCTGGTCCCGGACACGGGCATCAAGCTCACCCCCAAGCACTACGCCTACCTGAAGATCTCCGAAGGCTGCAATCACCGCTGCAGCTTCTGCATCATCCCGTCGATGCGCGGCGACCTGGTCAGCCGCCCGGTCGACCAGGTGCTGCGCGAAGCCGAGAAGCTGGCGATGGGCGGCGTCAAGGAACTGCTGGTGATCTCGCAGGACACCTCGGCCTACGGCGTCGACGTGAAGTACGCCGAA
>DATDBD010000307.1:0-8506 GCA_036525015.1 Lysobacter sp. | reverse complement strand
GCGGTCAGCGCGTGCAGCAGGCGGTCGTCGCGCGGCAGGCACGCGCCGAACAGGAAGGCACCGAATACCGCGTGCAGCTCCAGCCATTCGGTCAGCGCGGCGCAGGCGAGCATGCCGACCAGCAGCGCTGCCAACACCATTGCCGAAGGCTCACCGTCGTGCGCGTGCGTGCGCAGCAACCAGGCGTAGACGGGCTTGAGCAGGCCAAACACCAGCAGCGCCAGGGCCGCCAAGCCCAGCGCGGCCTTGAGAAAGGCGGCCTGCTGGTAGCCCGCCGTGCCATCGCCGGTGCCGACCAGGGCTACCACCAGCGCGAGCAGGATCCAGGTCGCCACGTCGGCGATGGCCGCCGAGCCCAGCGCCAGCTGGCCGACGTGCGAGCGCGTCATGTCCCTGTCCTTGAGGATGCGCGCCATGACCGGGAAGGCAGTGATCGACATCGCGGTGGCCAGGAACAGCGCGAACGGCCAGAAGCCAACGCCGGCCGGCGCCAGCTCCGGATACAGCCACGGCGCCACGGCCAGGCTCGCGCCAAATGGCAACAGCACGCTCAACGCGCTGACCCAGCCGGCTGCGCGCAGCTGCGCGCGCACGCCATCGGGTGTGCGCAGTTCGGCGCCGACGACGAACATGAAAAGCACCAGGCCCAGCGTCGACAGCGACGTCAGTGCGCCCAGCGACGACTCGGGAAAGAGCGACGCGTGCGCCTGCGGGAAGGCCGCGCCGAACACGATCGGCCCCAGCACGATGCCCGCGGCCATCTCGCCGATCACCGGCGGCTGCCCGAAGCGACGCAGCAGCACGCCGCACAGGCGCGCCACGACAAGGATGACGACAAGCTGCAACAACAATGGCGAATGCATCCAAGCCCCCTGGATTCGCCGACATCTTAACCGTGCCGCGGACGGCAGCGCATGACTGCGCATAACTGCGCGAAGTGACATGAGCTGCCTGTCACGCCGGTGACAGCCGGCGTGGCAGGCAACCCGGCGTTACTTGGCCGCGACGTTCTTCTTCTGCGCCGGCACGAAGTCCTCGCGCACGGCCTTGGCCAGCAGGTCCGGCGGCAACATGCCCTGGTCGAGCAGGTAGTTGTTGAAGGCCAGGCGGTCGAACTTGTCGCCCAGCGCGATCTCCGTCTCCATGCGCAGCTCGAGGATGCGGCTGTAGCCGTAGAAGTAGCTGCCGGCCTGGCCCGGAGCGTTGAAGGTGTAGCGGTCGAGCTCCTGCTTGGCCATCGCCTCCGACAGGCCGACCTTGTCCATCAGGATGCGGCCGGCGCGCTCGCGGTCGATCATGCCCAGGTTGAGCATCGGGTCAAGCATGGCGCGGGCGGCACGCATCAGGCGGAACTGCAGCGCGATCAGCTGACCATCGAGCGGCTCGTACGGCACCATCTCGGCCTCGGCGTACAGCGCCCAGCCTTCGACGTTGACCGAGTTGAACGCGAACATGCTGCGTGCCAGCGACACGCCGCGCTCGACCATCGCGGTGAACTGCAGTTCGTGGCCCGGACGGCCTTCGTGCGCCGAGAGCGTCCAGCGCACCGCGTCGAAATTGAAGTCGTCGTACGACAGCGCCTTGCCGTCCGGCGTCGGCACCGACACCGGCAGCACGAACTGGCCCTGCTGGCCGGTGTTGCCGATCAACGGCGCCGGCAGGAAATGCGGCGCCGGCTGCGCGGCCGATTCGGCCTCGCTGCCCAGGCGCATCACCATCGGCCGGTTCGGCACGTCGACGATCCTTTCCTTGCGGATGATCGGGTCGATCGCGTCGATCACTGTGCGATAGCGCGCCTCGAGCTGGTCATTGGGCATGCTCTCGCCCTTGAGCGCGCGGATGACGGCAACGTAGTCGTTCGGATCGGCGACCTTCAGGCCCTTGGCCTTCACCACCTGCGGCGCGAGCTGGCGCATCCCCGCACGCGTTTCCATGAACTCGACCTGGGCGCGGCGGATCAGCAGCTGCGGATCGATGTCGATGCCGAACTGCTTGAGCGAATTGGCGTACAGCTCGGCCGGCAACCGGGTGTCCAGTCGCGCCTCGGGCAACACCGTGCCGCGAGCCCACTGGCCGTAGTCGCGCAGTTGCGTCTCCATCGCGGCGAGCGCAGCGTCGGCGCCTTCGACCTTGTACTTGCCGAACAGCTGCTTGATGCCGGCGATATAGGTGTCGATGTTGCCCAGCGCCTGCTCGACCTCGAGCTTGGTCGGGCGCAGCAGTGCCTTGTCGCCGGCGCGCTCGCTGTAGCGGGCCTTGGCCAGCTCGGTCATCGGCGTGGTGCCCGCCGTCTGCCCGACGTAGGCCTTCAGGCGGTCCAGCGCCTTGGCGCGGCGCGCAGCTGGGGTCTGGTCGGACAGCAGCCCCTGCAGGCCGGTGAACTCCAACTGGCCGACGTCGGTCCACGGCAGCGTCAGGCGTTCGTTGAGCGCGCTGGTCTCGATGTTGTCATCGGCGGCCCGAATCATGATTTCCAGGTCCTGGCGCACGTTCGTATCGCGCTCGGTGGCGAGCTTGGCCTGCAGGTCGGCCTTGGCCTTCGCGGTCGACTCGCGAAAGCGCTTGGCGTTGTCGGGCTTGAGGTCGGCGACGCGGTCGTCGTAGCCGGGGACGCCGAAGAACGACATCTGCTCCGGCGCGAATTCGGCCTGCGACTTGAGCAGGATCTGCGCGTATTCGTTGCTCTTGGTGACCCAGGCCGGGCTGGCCGGCGCTGCGGTCGCCGTTTTGGTGGCGGGCGTGGCCGCCTGGAGGACTGCGGGCACGCCCGCGGCGAGGGTCAGGGCAATGGCTAGGGCGAGTGGCTTCATCTGGGTCCGGGCGGTGGGTAGGTCCGGCGCGAGCATGGCGGTTGCGCGCCCGGGAGGCCATGCCCCGAAGGTCACGGGGCTGTGGTAGATAGTGACCGCACGACATCGGAGACGGACATGGCGCGTTTTCCACGGATCGACCGCCTTTGCCCGCTGGGCATCGACGAGCAGCGCCGCATCGCCGGGCACTGCGACCGCTGTGGCCATCCCGTGCATGCCCTCGACGCCATGGACGACCGTGCGCGCGAAGCCTTGCTGACCTCGGCTACCGGTCCTCTGTGCGTTTCCTACCGCCTTCCCGCGCGGCGCCTCGCCGCCATCGCCCTGACCCTGGTCGCGGGCACGGCCATGGCCGATCCGCCGGCGTTGACGCTCGCACCGCAGGCGCCGTCCGCCGAAGTCTCACCCTTGGAGTCGGCAACGATGCTTCCGCTGGATCAAATCATCATGGTCGGCGGCGTAGATGAGCCGCGATCGGCACGATGGATCGACGACAGCACGCTGCCCGAACTGCCAATGGTCGAACGCAGCACTACTGACGAGGGTCGTTGACCGGCGTCATCGACGCCCGGCCACCGGCCCCCGTACGCCCGCCGCGTCGACGATGCGGACCGCGGCGATGGTTCGCAGCACGGCGTTCAAACCCTCGGGACGCCCGTCCCCGACGAGCAGTGCGATGTGGCCGGCATCGAAACGGCCGAGTCCGGCGTCATAGCTGCGCCAACGTTTGCCATCCCACGCCTGCACCCAAGCATGCGGACTGAAGACGTGCGATTGCCCGGTGAAGCGGCTCGAGTACGCCAGCCCGTAGACAATGCGTGCGGGAATGCCCCGGGCGCGAGCCGTGGCCGCGAGCAGCAGGGCGAATTCCGTACAGTCGCCGCTGCGCGAGCCCAGAGCGGTGACCGCCGAGTCGTAGTGGCGGAACTCGACCGGGCCGTCCATGTGGGCGCGCACGGCTTCGGCCAGGCGGCTCATGCGCACATCGACACCGCGCCCGCGACCGTACCGCCGCGCGAAGGCTTTGATGGCGCGATCGTCACTCTGCACCCAGGGATTGGCCGCCAGGTAGGAGCGGACGTTCCCCGGCATCGTATCCACGCCGCAGTTCGCGCAGACGCGGACGACGACCTGGTCGCCGTCCGCGCTGACGGTCTGCTCCCCCGTCTCGGGAAACTCACGCGCGATGCCGTCGGCAAACGCCAGGCGGTAGTGGATCTCACCGCGCCTGGCGGCTTCGCCTATCCGGTAGGGCGACGGCACCAGCAGCGTGCGAACGAGCGCGCGGGCCGCCTGCTCGTCCACGACGGGCGATTGCGTGCCCGCACCGTGCGCACTCAGCGCAAACACAGCGGCGCAGCACGCAGTCAACCACGCCGCGCTGCGCCGCATCGCGCTACTGCGCCGGCTTCAGGCAGCGCGCGAAGAAATCCTCGGTCAAGCGCAGGCGATGCAGGTTGTCCGCGCCCTTGAGGCCGTGCTTCGCGCCCGGGTAGGTCATCAGCTCGAACGGCTGGCCACGCTTCTGCAGCGCGCTCATCAGCGCGGTGGAGTTGGTGAACAACACGTTGTCGTCGGCCATGCCGTGGATCAGCAGCAGCTGCGACTTCAGGCCATCGATGTGCTGCAGCACGCGGGCATCGCGGTAGCCCTCTACGTTGCCGGCGGGCAGGCCCATGTAGCGCTCGGTGTAGTGGGTGTCGTACAGGCCCCAGTCGGTAACCGGCGCGCCGGCGACGCCGCAGGCGTACTGGTCGGAAGCCTGGGCCAGCAGCATCAGCGTCATGTAGCCGCCGTTGGACCAGCCGTACACGCCGATGCGCGAGCCATCGACCCAGGGCTGCGACTTGAGCCACTCCACGCCTTCGAGCTGGTCGGCCACTTCGACCGTGCCCTGCTTGCCATACAACGCA
The DNA here is from genome assembly GCA_036525015.1 of Lysobacter sp. GTDB lineage: Bacteria > Pseudomonadota > Gammaproteobacteria > Xanthomonadales > Xanthomonadaceae > Lysobacter_J. The sequence goes on along the minus strand of DATDBD010000307.1, from coordinate 3,783 downwards.
CCGCCGAAGGCCGCGCCGCGGCGGGGCGTGCCACGGTTGTCGATGGAGAACACGACATAGCCGTGCTGCGCCAGGTACTGGGTGAAGTCCGGCGCCCAGGCGCGCTTGACGGTCTGCGAGGCGGGCCCGCCGTAGACGTTGACCACCACCGGATAGCGCTTGCCGGCATCGAAGCCGGCGGGCTTGATCAGGCTGTAGTGCAGCGTGGTCTTGCCGTCGGCGGCCTTGACCGTGCCGAACTCGATCGGCTGCTGCGCGGCGGCGAACTTCGCGTACGGATGCTGGGCATCCTTCAGGTCGTTGTTGACCAGCGAGGCAATCAGGCTGCCATCGTTGCGGAACAGCTGCAGCTGCGGCGGCGTGGTCGGATTGGACCAGTTGTCGACATAGACGCTGGCGTTGTTGGCGAAGCTGGCCGCATGCACGCCATCGGCCTTGGACAGGCGCTCGATGGCACCGCCAGCCAGGCGCACGCGGTAAACCTGCGCATCCAGCGGGGAATCCTTGCCGGCGGCGAAATAGACGTAGCCGGCGGCTTCGTCGACCGCGAGTACGCCGTCGACCGGCCAGTCGCCCGAGGTCAGCGCCTTCGCATTACCGCCGTTCGCCGACAGCAGGTACAGGTGTTCGTAGCCGCTGCGTTCGCTGTTCCACAGGATGTGGCCATCCTTGAGGAAGCGCAGGTCGTTGTGCAGCGGCACCCAGGTCTTGCTGGTCTCGGTGACCAGCGTGCGCTGCTTGCCGGACGCCAGGTCGGCCTCGACCAGTTCCAGCTTGTGCTGGTCGCGCGACTGGCGTTGGAAGGTCAGGTGCTTCGGGTCGCGCCAGTCGACGCGAGCCAGGTAGATGTCCGGGTTCTTGCCCAGATCGACCCACTGCGGCTTGGCGTCGGCCCTGGGTGCGATCACGCCCAGCTGCACCAGCACGTTGTGGTCGCCGGCTGCGGGATAACGCTGCTCGACGACTTCGGTGCGATCGGGATAGACCTCGTAGCGCTTCTGCACCGGCACCGGCGTTTCGTCGATGCGGGCGAAGGCGATGGCCGAATCGTCCGGAGCCCACCAATAGCCGGTATGGCGATCCATTTCCTCGTCGGCGACGAATTCAGCGACGCCGTTGCCGATCGTCTCGGTGCCATCGCGGGTGAGCTGCACGCTCTTGCCGCTGGCCAGGTCGATCACCCACAGGTTGCGGTCGCGCACGAAACTGACGAACCCGCCCTTCGGCGACAGCTTCGGATCGGTGGCGAAACCCTCGCCGTTGGTGAGCTTGCGCACGGCGGCCTTGCCTGATTTTGACGAGCTCGCAGTCGTGAGGTCGTACAGGTACAGCTCGCCACCGAGCGGGAACAGCAGCGACCGGCTGTCCGGCGCCCACTGGTAATCGACGATGCCGCTCAGCGCGGCGATGCGCTGGCGTTCGCGGCGCGCCTTCTCGGCATCGCTGAGCACTTCCTCGCCGGGCAGGATGTCGTCGGCGTCGACCAGCAGCACGGTCTGACCGCTGGCGATGTCGTAGGCCCACAGGTCCAGGCGGTTCTTGTTGCTTTCCTTGCCGCGCAGGAAGGTCACGCGACTGCCGTCGGGGGCGATCTTGGCCTTGGTCAGGCTGGGGCCGGACAGCGGCGCGTCGCCAGCCAGCGCTTCCAGCGTCAGCTTCTGCGGCGCGGTGGTGGCGTTCTGGGCGACGGCAGGGGTGGCGGCAACGGTTGAGATGGCGGCAGACATGGCGAGCAGGCAGGCCGCGACGGTGCGGCGAAGGGTCAGGGTTTTCATGCAGTAGGAGACGGGGTTCCAAAAAGGATCTTGCGCATTTCAGGGGTCACTTCGCGGTTGGCGCCGTACTGCTGCGCCAGCGCGTAGGCACGCTGCGCGGCCGGTCGCGCGGCGATCTGCGCGTGCCAGCGGCGCACGTTGGCGAACGGCGTGAGGTCCAGCGGCGCCTTGGAATAGGGATTGATCCACGGATGCACGGCCATGTCGGCGATGCTGTAGTGGCCGGCGATGAACTCGCGGTCCTGAAGGCGCTTGTCGAGCACGCCCAGCAGGCGCAGCACTTCGCGCTTGTAGCGGTCGCGCGCGTACGGGATCGGCTCGGGTGCGTAGACGTGGAAGTGGCCGTACTGGCCGGTCATGGGGCCCAGCCCGCTCATCTGCCAGTGCAGCCACTGGTTGACCTCGACGCGGCCGCGCAGGTCGTCGGCGAAGAACTTGCCGGTCTTGTTGGCCAGGTAGAGCAGGATCGCGCCCGACTCGAACACGCTCAGCGGCAGCCCGCCGTCGGCGGGCGCCTGGTCGACGATCGCCGGCATCTTGTTGTTGGGCGATATCTCGAGGTACTCGGGGCGGAACTGGTCGCCGGCGCCGATATCGACGGGATGGATGGTGTAGGCCAGGCCGGCCTCTTCGAGGAACAGGGTGATCTTGTGGCCGTTGGGGGTCGGCCAGTAATACAGGTCGATCATCAAAACGCGCCCGGCAGGGGTGAAGGCCCAGTGTAAGCGGGGGGATGCGTTTTGAACCGTGCCGGCAAGGCGCTACCGCGGGCGGGCCGCTACCCTAGCCCGCCCGGATCACGTCCCAACGCCTCCGTATGTCGCTCACGTCCGAACGCTCCCTCAACCCCCTGCCCTCCCTGATCTTCAGCTCACGCTGGCTGCAGCTGCCGCTGTACCTCGGCCTGATCGTCGCCCAGGGCGTCTACGTGGTGCTGTTCCTGAAGGAGCTGTGGCACCTGTTCTCGCATGCGACCACGTTCGGCGAGCAGCAGATCATGCTGGCCGTGCTCGGCCTGATCGACGTGGTGATGATCTCCAACCTGCTGGTGATGGTGATCGTCGGCGGCTACGAGACCTTCGTCTCGCGCCTGAACCTGGAAGGCCATCCGGACCAGCCGGAATGGCTGGGCCACGTCAACGCCAGCGTATTGAAGGTCAAGCTGGCGATGGCGATCATCGGCATCTCTTCGATCCACCTGCTCAAGACCTTCATCGCGGTCGGCGCTCTGGGCGCAGACGTGCCGGCCGACAGCATCCCGGGTACGGCCTATACCGAGGCCGGCGTGATGTGGCAGACGATCATCCACTGCGTGTTCATCCTGTCGGCGATCGGCATCGCCTACACCGACCGCGTGATGACGCAGCAGCTCAAGGCCAAGAGCGGGCACTGATACAAACGAGACCGGTCCGGTCAAGGCGCGCCCGACTCGCGTGCGGGTCGGGTCGCCATGATGGCGCGGCGCAGCCTGGTCGCGTCGGCTTGTGGGGAGAACTTCAGCCCTTCCGGGCCGGCTTCGATGCCGAGCGTGCGATACGCGTCGTCGAGCGACGGGAACTCGCGCGAGACGGCGTAGCGCTCGTACAGGCGACCGAAATTTCCTTCGCCGCCGTTGCGGTCCAGGTCCGCGATGAAGTCGCGGGGATCCGACTCGCCGGTGCCGCGCAGGCAGCATTGCGAGTAGCGCGAAAGCACGGCGTCGAGGCTGCTGCCTTCGCGACGCAGCGCCAGGTCGGCCTCCAGCCAGAACGCGGCGCCGGCCCAATACACCCGCATCGTGCCGCGGTGACGGCGACTCAATTCTTCCAGCGCAAGCCCGCTGTCCTCGCGGCGGCCGCGGCCGAACCCGGCATCCAGCGCCGTCCACGCCTGCGCCTGCGTCATCAGTCCGACGCGCGCGCGCAGCACGTTCTGGTAGTAGCTCGCCAGGCCCTCGGCCAGCCAGCGCCCGTCGCCGCCCAGGTAGGGATGGAACAGGTGCGAGATTTCATGCACCGCCGTCCAATCG
>DATDBD010000306.1:0-16513 GCA_036525015.1 Lysobacter sp. | reverse complement strand
CATGGAGGCGCGCATCGCCAGGGCGGCCAGCGTGGACACGGGCACCACGGGCCTGTCCAGTGCGAGGGCTATGCCCTGTGCCAATGCGATGGCGAGTCTCACGCCCGTGAATGCACCCGGGCCGCGTCCTACCGCGATCACGTCCAGCTGTGAGCGGGCGATGCCTGCTTCGGCCAGCAGTTGCTCCGCCCATGGCAAGGCCAGTTCCGCGTGGCGGCGCGGCGCGAGCTCGAAACGCTCGCGCACGTCACCGTCGATCGACACGGCGACCGACAGCGCCTCGGTGGAGGTTTCGAAGGCGAGCAGTTTCATGGCGGGAAGCCGGGAATGTGGAACGGGAGAATGGAAAGGGATGTGACGCGAAGAACGGGGCTACGGCCAGTTTAACGCGCTGTCACAGCAAACCCGTGTCTACATGCTCCGGCGCGCCCTCGTTCCCCATTCCCTCTTCCCCATTCCCGCTATCGAAAAACGCCGCCACATCCTCGATTCGCCGGGTTTTTGGCAGCGGCGGCAGCGAATTGAGGAACACGCTGCCGTAGGTCTTGCTGGTCAGGCGCGGGTCGCAAAGTACCAGCACGCCGCGGTCGCTCTCGTTGCGGATCAACCGCCCGGCGCCCTGTTTGAGGGCAATCACCGCCTGCGGCAACTGCTCGTCCCGGAACGGATTGCCGCCGTTGCGGCGGATCGCATCCAGCCGCGCCTCGAACACCGGGTCGTCTGGCGCGGCGAAGGGCAGCTTGTCGATCACCACCACGCTCAGCGCCTCGCCGGCGACATCGACGCCTTCGCGGAAGCTGGCGGCGCCCAGCAGCACGCCGTTGCCGGACGCGCGGAACCGCTCCAGCAGCACCGGGCGCGGCGCCTCGCCCTGCACGAACAGCGGCCACGGACCGCCCTTCAATAGTTCGGCGGCCTCTCGCAGCGCGCGGTGCGAGGCGAACAGGACGAAGGCGCGGCCGCCAGATGCTTCCAGCACCGGCCGCAGCTTCTCGACCATGCTTTCGTTGTAATGGCGCACGACCGGATCCGGCAGCCCGCGCGGCATGTAACACAGCGCCTGCTTCTGCCAATCGAACGGGCTGGGCACCAGCAACGTCTGCGGCGGATCGTCCCCCTTGAGGAACAGGCCGAGCTTGATCGCGAAATGCTCGAAGCGGCTGCCGACGGCGAGCGTCGCCGAGGTGAACACCCAGGCCGCCTGCGAACGCGCGCGGTGTTGCGCCAGGGGACCGGCGACATCCAACGGCGTGCGGCTGAGGCGGAAGCCGCGCGCGGTCAGCTCGTACCAGAGCACGCTGTCATCGCGATCTTTCTTTCCGGCCCCCTTCGTCCGGGCGTCGGCATCGCCAGCACCCGCCGACGCCTGAGCGTCGACTTCAGCGAAGTCGTCACCGAATCCGTCGTCATCGCCTGCCGCATCCGCTACCGAATCATCACGCCAACGCCGCAATCGTCCTTCGAACTCCACGGCCCTGGCCGCGCAGGCATCGAAGCCCGGCGAGGCCGAAGCCAACGGCTGCAGCACCGCCTGCATCTGGCGCAGCGCATGTTCCAGCTCATCGAAGGCGTCCTCGACCGCTGGCACTTCCGCTGCGCGGCGACGCGTGCCGCGCAGCGGCAGTTCGTCCATCGCGGCGCGCAGCGCGCGCACGGCCTGCTCCAGCGCGCGCGCCGGGTCCTGCACGGCAGCCAGTGCCGAGGACACCTGGCGGCATTCGGTGAGCGCATCGCGCGCCAGTTCGACCAGCGGCCGTGCGCTCAACGCTTCGCCGAAGAACTGCGCGGCGAGTTCCGGCAACTGGTGAGCCTCGTCGACGACGAAGGTCTGCGCGCCGGGCAGGATCTCGCCGAAGCCCTCCTGCTTCAGTGCCAGGTCGGCCAGCAGCAGGTGGTGGTTGACCACGACCAGGTCGGCGGCCTGCGCTCGCTGGCGCGCCTGCACGACAAAGCAGTCGGCGAAGAACGGGCACTCGCTTCCCAGGCAGTTCTCGGCGGTGCTGGTGACCATCGGCAGCAGCGGCGAGTCGTCCGGCAGCGCATCGAGTTCGGCCAGGTCGCCCATGCGCGTGCGGCCCGACCAGGCGACGATGCGCTGGAATTGCGCGGCCAGTTCGCGCGACGAGAAGCGTGGCTCGCCCTGCGCCTGGCGCATGCGGTAGTGGCACAGGTAGTTGGCGCGGCCTTTCAGCAACGCGGTCTTGAGGCCGATGCCGAGGGCGTCGCGCACGCGCGGCAGGTCGCGGTGATAGAGCTGGTCCTGCAATGCACGCGTGCCGGTGGAGACGATGGTCTTCTTGCCCGACAGCAGCGCCGGTACGAGGTACGCGAAGGTCTTGCCGGTACCGGTACCGGCCTCGGCCAGCAGGGTGCCGCGACTGTCGACGGCTTCGCTGATCGCTCCGGCCAGGTCCTGCTGCGCGGTGCGCACCGTGAAGCCGGGAATGTTGCGGGCGAGATCGCCGCCGTCGGCCAATGCCGTGCGGCTGGCCTCGCTGAGGCGGCTACCGGTCATGCGTGTGCTCCGTCGCGGGCTTCAATAAATAAGGCGCGCGTTTCAATAACGCGGTGGAGCGGCGACCGTGCAGGCATCGCGCTTCTGGCGCGCCTGGTCGATGGTCGTCTTGCGTGCGGACGCTTCCGCGGCCGCCCGGGCCGCGGACTCTTCGTCGCGACCTGCGACAGCGGCGTTGTGACCACGCATTTGTTCGGCCTGCGCCACCGTTTCCCAATGACGCCGGCACAGCGGACCGACCTGGGCGCCGAGCTCGATCGCGCGACGCGCGAACTGCTCGGCGCTGTCGGGCTGCTGCAGCAGCAGCGCGGCTTCGGCGCGTTCCTGCAGCAATGCCGGATCGTCGGGAGTGATGGCCAGCGCCTGGTCCAGCGCAGTGACGGCCTCGGGAACCTTGCCCTCGCGCTCCAGCCGTTGCGCGTCCTCGCGCAGGTCCTCGGCCTGCGTGTCGCGCAGCGGCTGCACGTCCAGTTCGCTGGAAGCGGCGCCGCCGGTGGCACGGATCGCCGCTACCGCGGCGCGCGCATCGAACGCGGGCACGGGCGGCGCGGGCGGCGTCGAACTGCACGCCGCCAGCAACGTCAGGGCGGTCGCCAGCAGCAGCGAACGCCGCGCGATCAAGGCGCGTCATCCTTCGAGGCCGGCGTGGCAGGCTGCGTTTCCGCGGGCGCTTCGTCATCGCGCTTGCCGAAGCCGAACCACTCGCGCCAGCCGCCTTCTTCCTCCGCGACCGGCTGCGGCGCGGGGCAAGGCGCGTACGACGGCGCAAAGCCGGCAACGAAGGCGAAGCGGCGTGCGCCGGCGCAGTCGGCGTCGGTGGTGTGCGCGCCGGTCACCCACTGCCAGTCCAGGCCCTTGTCGCCGACCTTCAGCGGTGCGGTCGGCAGGCGCGAGAAGATCGCCGACCACACGCGCATTGCGCCGGTGGCGCCGTACAGGCCGGTCTCCTTGTTCTGGTCGTTGCCGACCCAGATCACGGCGAGATGGTCGCCGGTCCAGCCGGCGAACCAGCTGTCGCGACCGTCGTTGCTGGTACCGGTCTTGCCGGCCGGCGACAGGCGGCCGAGCCCGTCGCGGATCAATTGCGTGCCGGTGCCGTTGGACACGGCCTGCTGCAGTGCGACGGTGATCAGGCGGGCGGCGATGGCGTCGCCTTCCTGGGCCGGCGCCGGCGCCTTGTCGTAGCGGTTGACGGCCTTGCCGTTGGCGTCGAGCACGCCGCGCACCGCGTGCAGCGGCTGGATCTCGCCGCCCGAGGCGAGGAACTGGTACAGCTGCGCCATCGCGTACGGGCTCTGGTCGACCGCGCCGAGAATCAGCGAAGGGTTCGGCTCGGCTTCGATGCCGGCCAGGGTGCGGATGAGGGCGGCGACGCGTTCCGGGTCGACCTGCATGCCCACGCGCACGGTGGCCTGGTTGTAGGACATCGCCAGCGCATCGACCAGATGCACGCTGCCGTGGCTGCGGCCATCGGAATTGCCCGGGTTCCAGTTCTTGCCCTTGCCCAGCTCGACGGTGACCGGTGAGTCGTCCACCCAGCTCGCCAGCGAGTATTTGCCGGGCTGCGCCAGCGCCAGCAGGTACACGAACGGCTTGAGCAGCGAACCGACCGGACGCTGCGCCTCGACCGCGCGGTTGAAGCCGTGTTCGTCGAAGCTGCGGCTTCCCACCACCGCCACGACCTCGCCGTTGTGCACGTCGGTCACGATCAGGCCCGACTGCAGCGGCGGGCGCGTCTTGTGCTCCAGGCTTTTGAGCGTGCGCGATACCGCCGCCTCGGCCAGCCCCTGCGCCGAGGGCTGCATGCCGCTCATCACGCTCAGACCGGCGCCGGACAGGGCGTCGGCCGGATAGTCGCGGGCGAGCTGACGGCGGACCAGGTCGACGTAGGCCGGGAAGCGGTTGGCGGCGACGCTGCCCGGCGTCTGGGTGATGCCGAGCGGCGCCTTCAGCGCGCGCTGGTATTCGGCGTCGTCGATCAGGCCGGTCTCGTGGAATTCGCCCAGGGCGAAGTTGCGGCGCTCCCGCGCACGCTCCGGGTTGCGGCGCGGGTCGTAATACGAGGGACCACGCACGATGCCCACCAGCAGCGCGACCTGCTCGGTGCTCAGGTCGCGCAGGTCGCGGCCGAACCAGAACTCCGAGCCGGCGGCGACGCCGTGGATCGCCTGCGCGCCGCGCTGCCCCAGGTAGACCTGGTTGAGGTAGGCCTCCAGGATCGTGCGCTTGTCGTAGCGCGCGTCGATCAACAGGGCGTAGAGGATCTCCTTGCCCTTGCGGGTCAGCGTCTGCTCGCGGCCGATGCCGAGCAGGCCGCTGCGCGCCAGCTGTTGGGTCAGCGTGCTGGCGCCCTGCTTGGTACCGGTGGCGGTCTTGAAGGCCGCGCGCACCATGCCGGTGACATCGATGCCGAAATGGTGGTTGAAGTCGCGGTCCTCGACCGCCTGCAGGCCGGTCACCAGCAGTTCGGGCACTTCCTCGATGCGGACCAGACGGCGTTCTTCCTGCTTCTGGCCATACAAAGTGGCGATGCGGGCCGGATCCAGCCGCGCCGATTTCAGCGACTGGCGACGCCCGGCCTCGTGCAGCGAGGCGACGCGACCGCCCGACATCACGACCTCGATCCGGCGCGCGGCCACGGCGCCGTCGACGTCGTTGAAGCCGCGGCTGGAGATCAGCCAGCGTCCGCCGTTGCGGGCGTAGGTGCCCGGGCGCGCGCCGTCGCCGGCGTGGTAGGCGGCGGCGTCCAGCTCGGTCTTCAGCGTGGTGGCGTCGATGGTCAGCCCGGGCGCCAGCTGCAGGGGACGCGCATAGACGCGGGTCGGGATCTGCCACCTGAGCTGGCCGAAGCGCTCGCTGACCTCATGGTTGAGATACAGCGTGTAGGGGATCAGGAACCCGAGGCCCAGACCGATCGCGGCCAGCACCCAGGTAACCAGGCGGCGACGCCACTGCGGATGTTCGCTGTCTTCGCTGGTTTCGTCTTCGTCGTAATCGATTTGAGCCACGGCATGGGACAATGACAGGGCTGCGCCCTCGTGTGGGCGAGTCTAGCGCAGCCGGCCGGCGCCCACCCCGCGCGCGGCGCGATACCGGTACAGCAATACGGAGTTCCTTCAGCATGGCAATGAATCGATGGGCATGACCTGGGCCGATTTCCGGTTCCTGATGGACCGGGGCACGGGACTGGCCCAGCGCGGCATGACCAGCCTGCGCACCCGCGGCCTCCAGGCCACATGGCAACGCATGCTGAAGCAGTTCCACCGGGTACCGATGGACCAGCGCCTGGCGCTGTACATGCCCGATCCGGCGCCGTTTTCGCCCTTCGCCGTGCCGCACGACCCGCTCCCCCGGGCCAGCATCGTGATCCCGGTCTACAACCAGTTCGCGCACACGCTGAACTGCCTTCGGGCATTGGCGGATCACCCGCCGGAAGCGGGCATTGAGATCATCGTCGTCGACGACGGTTCGTCCGACGAGACCGAGGCGTCGCTGCGCCAGGTGAAGGGGCTGCATTACCACCGCCGCGCCGCCAACGGTGGATTCATCGCCGCCTGCAATGACGGTGCCGGGCTTGCCCGCGGTGAATACCTGGTGTTCCTCAACAACGACACGGTGCCGCAGCCGGGCTGGCTGGACACGCTGTTGGCGACATTCCTGCAGCACCCTGGCGCGGGCCTGGTCGGGGCGCAACTGGTCTATCCGGACGGCAGACTGCAGGAATCCGGTGGCGTGGTCCGCCATGACGGCCGTGCAGACAACGTCGGGCGCCTTCGCTCGCCGCTCGAACCCGAGTTCGGGTATGTGCGGCGGGTGGACTATTGCTCGGCTGCCGCCATCGCCATTCCGGCCGCGCTGTTCGGCGCCGTGGGCGGCTTCGACCGGATCTACGCCCCGGCTTACTACGAAGACACCGACCTGGGCATGAAGGTCAATGCACGCGGCCTGGCGGTGCTGTGCCAGCCGATGGCGAAAGTGGTGCACCTGGAAGGCGTGACGTCGGGCACGGATCCTCGCCGGGGCATCAAGGCCTACCAGGTGCGCAACCAGCAGACCTTTCACGATCGCTGGGCCGATCGCCTCGTCTCCCACCCGGACCACGAGTTGCCGAGCGCCCGGCTGACGGACCGTCTGTACGCGCGAACGGTGCTGATCATCGATGCGCTGACGCCACAGCCGGATCGCGATTCGGGCTCGCTGCGGATGTTCAACCTGATGCGGCTGCTGCGCGAAGAAGGCGCCCACGTGGTGTTCATCCCCGCCAATCGCGCGCATGACGGCGCCTACACGCAAGCGCTGCAACAGCTCGGCGTGGAGACCTGGTACGCCCCCTACGCCAAGCGCCCGCCGGCGTGGCTGCGCGAGCACGGCGGTCGCTTCGACAGCGTCCTGGTCAGTCGCCATTACGTCATGCGCGAGTGGCTACCGCTGCTGCGCCGGCATGCGCCGCAAGCCCGCGTGGTGTTCGACAGCGTCGACCTGCACTACCTGCGCGAGCGGCGTGGTGCCGAACTGACCAACGACCGCGCACTGCTTCGTGGTGCGCAGCGCACGCGTGAGCTGGAACTGGACATGATCGCGCGCAGCGATGCGACCCTGGTGGTCAGCGAAGTGGAGCTCCAGTTACTGGCGCAGGACGCGCCGCAGGCACAGGTGGAAATCCTGTCCAATCTCCATCACGTCCACGGCGCCGGCCGTCCGTTCGACGAGCGCCGCGACATCGTTTTCGTCGGCGGCTTCCGCCATCCGCCCAACGTCGACGCGGTGCTGTGGTTCGTCGATGAGGTGTGGCCGCGCATCCACGCACGGCGCCCGGACCTGTCGTTCCACTGCATCGGTGGCGACACGACGGCGCAGATCGAGGCGTTGTCGACCCGGTCCGGCGTGGTCGTGCACGGTCACGTGCCCGATCTGGACCCGTACATGGACGGTGCGCGCCTGGCCGTTGCGCCGCTGCGCTACGGCGCGGGCGTGAAGGGGAAGGTCAACCTCAGCATGGCGCATGGCCAGCCGGTGGTCGCCACGGCCTGCGCCGTCGAAGGCATGCACCTGCGCGATGGCGACGACGTGCTGGTAGCCGACGATCCCGAAGCCTTCGCCGAAGCCGTGCTGCGCGCCTACGAAGATGCCGCGCTCTGGCAGCGCCTGGCGGACAACGGCCTGCGCAACGTGCAGGCGCATTTCTCGCTCGACGCCGCGCGCGACGTGGTGCGTCGACAACTGCTGCCGCGTCGCTGAACGATTTATTGGCGCGCGGCGGAGGCCGCGCGCACTCGGTTGGCGAATTCCGCCAATCCGCTCGCGCCCGGATCCAGCGAGCGCGCCGCCGTCAGCGCGGAGTTGGCGGCCTGCAACTCGCCGGCACCCAGACGCTCGTAGCCGACCGCGATCCAGCGTTGCGCCAGACGCCGCTGCGCATCGGCGTGGACGGCGCTGGGGCCCTCCAACACCTGCCATGCGTCGAGGCAGGCGCTGGCACGGCTGAGTCGATTGGCGCGCAACTCGGTTTCGAAACAGCGCTTGGCCGCGGGCAGCAGGCGCATGGAGGCCGCCTGCACCCGCGCATCGTCGGGCGCCATCGAACGCGCGACGCGCAACTTGTCGTAGGCGCTGTCACCAGGGGGCGTCAGCAGATCGCCACGCGCTTCGGCGGCGGCGGCATCGTCGAGCATCTGCTGCAGGCGCCGCTGCCGCTCGGCCGGCGGCAGTGAACTGCCGTAGCGCTGCTGCGACTGGCGCGAGCGCGCCATATGCCGGCGCGCTTCACCGACCGAGGCGGCGTCCGGCGAGATGGCTTCGGCTTCACTCAGTGCGGCCTGCGCCTCCTGGAAGCGGAAATCGGACGCCAGCTTTTCGCTGCGGGCCGCGTACGCATCGGCCACCTGCGACACGCCCCGCTCGGCCTCGCTGTCCTCGGGGTTGGCCGCGAGCAGACCGCGGTATCCCTCCAGCGCGGCCGGCAACCTGCCGCGGCGAAGGTCTTCGTCCGCCTGGCGATGCCGCTTGTTGACCTGACGCGCGAGTTCGGCCAGCGCATCGGGCAGGTCGACATGGCCCGGATCGGCCTGCTGGACGCGATGTATCTGCGCCGCGGCCGCGGCCAGGTCGCCGCGGGCCAGGACCTTTCGCGCGGCCTGCAGCAGGTCCGCCAGCGTGTCCTCGCGTCCTTCCAATGCCTGCACATTGTTGGGTTGCACCGTGAGCACGCGCTGGTACATCGCCAGGGCCGCATTCGCGTCGCCTTCCAGCCGGCCATCCCGACGCGCCTGGGCCGCGCGGGCCAGCCATTCGTCGCCACCCGAATCAACGGCTTCGCGCGCACGCAGTTCTTTGGCCAGCATCTCGGTCTGCGCACGCGGCACGGCCAGTTCCTGTGCCAGCGCAAGAGAGCGATGCGCATCGGCATAGTGCCCCGCCACGACCGCATCGCGGCCCTGTGCGAGTGCCGCCTGGCCGACGCGGGCCAGGCCCTGGCGGGCATCCATACGATCCGGATCCAGCGCCAGTGCCGCCTCGTAGAGTTCGCGCGCACCCTTTCCGTCGGGCGATGTCAGTCGTCCTTCGGCCAGTGCGCTCGCGGCATCGGCGCGCAACTGCTGGGCGCGCGTGTCCGGCCATAGCCAGTTGGACAATGGCTCCCGTACCAGCAGCAGCAACACGATCGCCACCACCGCCACGACGAACCAGCGCGCGGCCGTGAATGACCGGCTCTGCGCGGCATGCTCCTGGTCTTTGCGGAATTGCAATTCTTCGATGTGGCCGAGCCTGGGCTCGAGCCGTGGCCGCGCCTTCATGGAACCGCGCTCGCTGTCTGGCCGTCGTTCATGTCGGCCGTCAGCATAAATGCGCGGCGGCCCATCCGGCATGAAGGCCGGTTCATTGTCGCTGCGCGTGCTCCACGCCCGGAAGCGACGACAGCTTGCCCAGCAGGGTGGACAACTGCCCATAGTCGGCCACCCGCAGGCGCAGACGCAGCCGCACGCGGGCGCCATTGCGCTCGACCTCGCTGCTGATGCTGAGCACGTGGGCGTTGCCCTGGGCGATCAGGTTGGTGACCTCCTTCAGCAGCCACTTTCGGTCGAGCGCCAGCACCTCGACATCGACCTCGTAGCCGCTGCCGGCACGGCCCCACTCCACCGGCAGCACGCGCTGGGGTTGGGCGGCGGCCAGGCGCTCGAACGCGCTGCAACCCGGCCGGTGCACGCTGACGCCTCGACCCCGGGTGAGGTACCCGACGATGGGCTCGCCCGGTAGCGGCTGGCAGCAGCGCGCCAGTTGCACCAGCAGGTTGCCGACGCCTTGAACAGTGAAGTCCGTGGTCTTGCGCGGGACGCGGCGCGGCGCGTGGGGCGCAGTGATCGTGGCGCTGCTGGCGGCAGGCACCGGCGCCGCATTCGCCGCCGCGCGCTCGTGCTCCAGCAGCGCGCGGCCGACCTGGTGCGGGCCGATGTCGCCCAGGGCGACCTGCACGTACACCTCGCCATCGCTGGCCAGGTTGAACTTCTCGCGTGCCGGCGCCAGGTCGGCGCCGAGCAGCCCGAGGCGACGCAACTCCTTGTCGAGCAGTTCCTTGCCGGCCGTTTCGTTGCGTGCGCGATCGAGCTTGTGGAACCAGGCACGAACCTTGTCGCGCGAACGGCTGCTGGCCAGGAATCCATTGGCCGCCACCAGCCAGTCGCGCCGCGGCTCGCCGGTCTTGGCGGTGAGGATCTCGACGCGGTCGCCGCTGTGCAGCTTGTGGTCCAGTGGCACGATGCGGCCATCGATTTTCGCGCCGCGGCAGCGGTGGCCCACCTCGGTGTGGACGTGATAGGCGAAATCCAGCGGCGTCGCGCCGGCCGGCAGGTCGATCACCTCGCCCTTGGGGGTGAGCACGTAGATGCGATCTTCGACCAGTTCGGTATCGAACTCGCCGGCCAGCGAACCGTCCTCGCGCCCGGATTCGGTCGACGTCTCCAGCAGCTTGCGCATCCAGGCGATCTTGCGATCGAAAGCGGCATCGGCGCTGTGGCTGCCGACCTCCTTGTATTTCCAGTGCGCGGCCACGCCCAGCTCGGCCTGCCGGTGCATGTCGTGGGTGCGGATCTGCACTTCCAGCGTCTTGCCTTCCGGGCCAACCACGGCGGTATGCAACGAGCGGTAGTCGTTGCGCTTGGGCCGCGCGATGTAATCGTCGAACTCGCTGGGAATCGGCGCCCAGGTCGCGTGCACCACGCCCAGGGCGGCGTAGCAGTCGGCCAGGGTGTCGACCATCACGCGAACCGCGCGCAGGTCGTAGAGCTCGCCGATCGGCACGTTCTTGCGCTGCATCTTCTTCCAGATGCTGTAGATGTGCTTGGGCCGTCCGGCGACATCGGCCTGGACGCCCTGCGCCGCCATCGCATCGCGCAACGTGCGCTTGACCTTCACGATGTAACGCTCCCGGTCGACGCGCTTCTCGTCGAGCAGGCGCGCGATCTGCTGGTAAGTGCCCGGCTCGAGGTAGCGGAACGCCAGGTCCTCCAGCTCCCACTTCAACTGCCAGATGCCCAGCCGGTTGGCCAGCGGCGCGTGGATGTCGCGGGTCAGCGCCGCCAGCGCGCGGCGTTCGCTCTCCGGCAAGGCTTCGGCATGACGCATGCGCGCCAGCTGGCGGGCCAGCAGGATCGGCACCACGCGCAGGTCGCGCACGATCGCCAGCAGCAGCCGCCGCAGGCCTTCGTTGCCGGCCTGGCCGTGGCGCTCGGCGTGCAGGGCCCAGACCTGCGCGGCGGCGCGCTGCCCTTCCAGCAGTACGGCCACCGACGCGAATTCGCGCTCGAAACCCGGGCCCAGATGGGCCAGCCAGCCGGGATAGGTGGACAGGATCGCCGCAGCCACGGTGTCGCCATCGTCGCCCAGCAGGGACAGCGCATCGAGCATGCTCGCTACCGTCTGCGGCGAATCGGTGGCGTCGTCGACGTTCGGGGCCGCCGCGGCCGCCTGCTCCAGTACGCGCCGCAGCGGTGCCGCGATTGCCGCGACAGCGGGATGCGACAGCACAGGGGCCGACGTGGAAGGCGGTATTGCCATGGACGGAACAATGGCGGACACGGGGGACGGTCTACACTAGCTGCCAAAAGCCCCGAGGAACAGCGCATGCTCCCGATCCGAACCCGCCTGCTCGCCGCCGTCATTCTGCTGGCCCTTGCCCCCTGTGCGGCGGCGCAACAGCGGATCGAACAGCAAATGTCGCCGGAGCAGTTCAAGGCCACGGGACTGGATCGCCTGAGCCCCGAACAGCTGGCCAATCTCAACGCCTGGCTGAACGGCAAACTCGAGGTCGAAACCGCCAAGGCCGCCAAAACCGCCAAGCAGGAAGTCGTGAAGGAGAACCGCGGCTTCGCCACATTCGGCTCCAGCGATCCGATCACCGATCGCATCAGTGGCGACTTCCGCGGTTTCGACAAGGGCCGCAAGTACACACTCGACAACGGCCAGGTCTGGGAGCAGGTCGATGACGCCAGGCTGGCCGGTGCGCACCTGACCAATCCGCAGGTGAAGATCACCCCCACCATCGTCGGCAACAGCTGGTACCTGGCCGTCGAGGGATTCAATACGCGCGCCAAGGTCCAGCGCGTCAAGTGAGCGACCCAGCCTTCCGTCCCGCCCGATACTGCCCCGCCCGATACTGCCCACGGAATTCCACTCCATGCTTCAGCTTTCGCGCACATCCGCTTTTGCATTGGCTCTTGCCGGCGCGCTGTTCCAGGTTCCCGCCATGGCCGCGCAACCGTATGTCGCGATCGAGAAGCGCCTGACCCAGGAACAGCTGCATGCCGCCGGCCTGGACACGCTTTCCGCCGATCAACTGGCGACGCTCAACCGCCTGCTGAGCGACGAACAGGCGGCCCAGTCCCGTGACCAGGCGCAAGACAGTGTCGGCCTGCGCGAGAAGCGTGTGGAAGCAGAGCCGGTCAGCGCGACGGCAAAGGGCGACGTCCGCGGCTGGTCCAAGGGCGACGTCGTGGAACTCGACAACGGCCAGCGCTGGCGCGTCGTCGAAGGCGAGCTCTATCTCGGCAAGGCCACCGGCAGCCGCAAGGTGACCATCGCGCCCGGCGCATTCGGCGCGTGGTACATGCAGGTGGACGGCCAGACCCCGCGCCTGAAGGTCCAGCGCGTGCAGTGAGGCGCAGCACGCGGCGCTGGTCACCTCAGCTGCGCAGTGACTCCAGCCGCTGCGCCAGCTTCTTGGGCGAGACACCGCCGCGCGCGCCTAACTCCTGCGCGAACAGCGATACCCGCAGCTCTTCCAGGTCCCAGCGCAACGCCTGCCATTCCGGCGTATCGGCGCTGCCCGCGGCCACCGCTTGCGCCAGTGCATCGGCAAACGGCTTGAGCTCCAGCATCCGGGCCTGGTCGCGCACCGGATCGCGCAGCGCGCGCTCGCCGCGCAGGGCCAATGCCTTGAGGTAACGCGGATACTCGCGCAGCACCTCGCCCGGAATATGGCGCAGGAACCCCGGCGGCGTCAGCGATGCCAGGTGTGCGCGCATGTCGTCGAGGTTGCCGCTGGCCCAACCCATCAGCGGCGATTCCAGCTTGGAACGCGCCTCGGCCACGGCGGCGAGGATGCTCTCCGCCTGGCGTAGCCGCTCCATCGCTTCCGGGAACAACTGCTTGACCACCGCATCGCGGCGCGCGGCGAAGGCGGCCGGATCGCGGATTTCATCAAGCCCGCCCTCTTCCAGCCCCTCGTTGGTCAACGATGCGAACGCGCCGTCGAGCAGATCGGCGCGCAGGCGGTCGCCTTCCCTCAAGGGCAGGCCATCGTCGCCACGCCTCGGCGCTGCCGATTCGATCGAGGCGTAGAGCAGGCCGGTCTTCGGAGTGACAGGCAGCTGCTTGCGCGCCTGCTTGAGCTTGTCGGCCAGCGCCATCGCCAGCAATCGCCGGACGCCGCGCGGATGTTCGCGCCGCGCTAGGTCGCGCTCGGCATGCACGCGCAGCGACACGCTGTCGCCGTCGTCGTGCAACGCCGGATAGGCCGGCACGCCTCCGGCACCCGGCACGGACACCGGGATGGGCGTATCCGGGAATGCATGCAATCCCTGCTGCGCCAGACCTTCGGCCGCCCGCGCCGCGAATGCCGCAGCCGCGCGTTCGCCGAAGCGCTTGCGCAGTTCGTCCAGGTCGCGGGACTCGGCCAGCACATGCCCGGCCAGCACATGCCCGCCCCCTTTTCCTGACGGCGATTCGAGCAGTTGCAGGTTCATGCGCAAGTGCGGTTCCAGCGACGCCTCGTCGAAGTCGATCGCCGACACGGCCACGCCGGTAAGTTTCTGCAGGAAACGCGCCAATTCACCCACCAGCGAGTCCGCGCTGGGCTGTGGATGCGCCTCATGGAAAGCGCGTGCGAAATCCGGCGCCGGTACGAAATTGCGGCGCAGGATCTTGGGCAGCGACTTGATCAGCGCCACCGCCTTGTCGGCGACGAAGCCTGGCGCCAGCCACGACAGGCGCGCCGGATCGAGCGCATTGAGCAGGTGCAGCGGCACCGCCAGCGTCATGCCGTCGTCCGGCGCCCCGGGCTCGAAACGGTATTTCACCGCCAGCCGCGCGTTGCCCAGCGTGAGGTAGAGCGGGAAACGCACCGCATCGCTCTCGTCGCCGACCATCAGGTCCGACAGCGACCATTCGAGCGAGGCTTTTTCTCCGTCCGACAGCTTGCCGTACCAGGCATCCAGCGCCTGCACGTTGTGGACTTGCGCGGGCAGCCGGTCCAGGTACCACTGCGCCATCCAGTCCTCGTCGACGACCAGGCCGCTGCGCCGCTGCTTGGCTTCCTCGTCGCGGGCCTTGGCCAGCGTGGCCAGGTTGCGCGCCAGGAACGCACATCGCGTATTGATCTCGCCGGTCACCAACGCATCGCGCGCGAAGATCGCCCGGCCTTCCTCGGGGAACAACGCGCCGTAATGCACCGGCCGCTTGGGCGCCAGCACCAGCCCGAACAGGCTGATCTGCTCGCTGCCGACGACACGCCCCTGCGAGCGCGACCAGTGTGGGTCGTGCTGGCGGCGCGCCAGCAGGTGCGGCAACTCGGTGATCGCCCAGTCCGGCTCGATCGCGGCGTTGGTCAGCGACCACACGCGCTCGGTATCGAGCAGCGTCGCCGACAGCACCCACGGCGGCGGCTTCTTCGACAGCGGCGAACCGGGAAACAGCTGGAACTTGCGGCTGCGCGGGCCGTCGTAGAGGCCGCGGTCGCCACGAAACCCGATCTGCGTCGGCAGGCCAGCGATCAGCGCGCGATGCAGTTGCGCGTACTGCGCGGCGTCGGGCAATACCCGCTGGTCTTCGCCCTTTGCAGGAGCGGAATCGCGGGAGATTTGTTTTTTCTTGCCGAGAACGGGAACCGAATCCCTGCCTCCCCTTCTTTCCACCGGGGTGACCACCGTCGCGCTGTCCCATCCCAGCTCTTCCGCCATCAGCTTGAGCTGCCGATGCAGCTCACGCCATTCGCGCATGCGCAGGAAGCCGACGAAATGCTTCTCGCACCACCCGCGCAGCTTGGACTGGGTCAATTCCTCATGCGCGGCATGGTAGGCCTCCCACAGCTTGAGGATGCCGACGAACTCCGACTTTGGGTCCGCAAACTCGGCGTGTGCGTTGTCGGCAGCGGCGCGCTGGTCGGCCGGGCGCTCGCGCGGATCCTGGATGCCGAGGAACGAGGCGATGACCAGCATCTCGCGCACCACGCCGTGTTGATGGGCGGCCACCAGCATGCGCGCCAGCTTGACGTCGACAGGCAGGCGCCCCATCAGCTTGCCGGTCGCGGTGAGCTTGCGCCGGCTGTCATCGGTGCTGACGTCGACCGCACCCAGTTCGGTCAGTTGCTGCCAGCCATCGGCAATGGCGCGTGGATCGGGGGGCTCCAGGAACGGAAAATCCTCGATCCGCCCCAGTCCCAGCGACAGCATGCGCAGGATCACGCCCGCGAGCGCGGCGCGGCGTATTTCCGGATCGGTGTAACGCGGACGCGAGTCGAAGTCGGCTTCCGAATAGAGCCGGTAGCAGGTGCCCTCGCTGGTGCGGCCGCAACGGCCTTTGCGCTGGTCGGCGCTGGCCTGGCTGATCGGCTCGATGTGCAGGCGATCGAGCTTGCCGCGCGGGCTGTAGCGCTTGACCCGCGCCAGGCCCGGATCGACCACGTAGCGGATGCGCGGCACCGTCAACGAGGTTTCGGCGACATTGGTCGCCAGCACGATGCGACGCTTCGGGCCGGGATTGAACACGCGGTCCTGGTCGCGCACCGACAACCGCGCATACAGCGGCAACACTTCGGTCTCGCGATACTTGCGGCGCTCCAATGCCTGGTGCGCATCGCGGATCTCGCGCTCGCCCGGCAGGAAGATCAGCACGTCGCCTCGAGGATCCTCGCGCGTAATCTCGTCGCAGGCGCCGACGATGCCGTCGTTGACGGTCCGCTCGCCGCCGCGATCGTCCTCGGCCGCACGTGGATTGGCGCGCCTCTCGCCTCCGGTCTCGCCCCTTCGACTCCGCGCTTCGGCGCTACTCTCAAGGCTGGCTTCCAGAGGACGATAGCGCACCGACACCGGATAGCCGCGTCCCTCCACGCTCACCACCGGCGCGTCGCCGAAATGCGCGGAGAAACGCTCGGTGTCGATCGTGGCCGAGGTCACGATGACCTTCAGGTCATGGCGCTTGGCCAGCAACTGCTTGAGGTAGCCGAGCAGGAAGTCGATGTTGAGGCTGCGCTCGTGTGCCTCGTCGATGATGATCGTGTCGTAGCGCCTCAGCTGCCGGTCCCGCTGGATCTCGGCCAACAGGATGCCGTCGGTCATCACCTTGACCTGGGTGTCGTCGCTCGACCGGTCGGTGAACCGGACCTTGTAGCCGACCCGGTCACCCAACTCGGTCCCGAGCTCCTCGGCGATCCTCTCGGACACGGTCCGGGCCGCGATCCGCCGCGGCTGGGTGTGGCCGATGACCCGCCCCTCCCGCCCACGACCGAGT
>DATDBD010000305.1:0-4144 GCA_036525015.1 Lysobacter sp. | reverse complement strand
CCGCTGCCGCGTCGCCGCGGGGGACGGCGGTCGCCGCCGGAATTGTCACTGCCAGGGGTGTTCCAGGCCATGCCTGCTCCTAGGTTATGGAAGGCACGTCCCCTCCTGGGACGTGGGCGCCGCTGTGAAGCGGCGCCGGATACGGCAACGCGATCGACTGGTCGGACAGGCCGCCTGAACAGTCGATCGCGGGCGCTCGGTGATTCTAGGTGGGGGTTAACCCCGCCTCAAGCAACGCGGCTTCGGCCGGGAACTCAAGCAAGGTGATGATGCACCTCGTGGTCGGCCGGCAGGGTCTCCAGCAGCGGCCGCAGCCACTCGCCGTGCGCCTGCGCGAACAGGCGCTGCGCATCGGCAATGGCCAGGTCGACGTCGAGCACCCAGCCGTGCTCGTCGTGCGACTCGCGGCGCACGGCGCCCAGCTCGTGCAGGCGGGCGCGCAGCCGCGCCGCCTGGGGCGGCACCCGCAGCGTGCCGGCGACGTGGCGCAGTTCCAGGGCTTCGGCCAGCGCCTTGCGCAGCAGCTCCAGGCCGACGCCGTCGCGCGCGGACACCCAGACGCGGTCGTGGCCCTCGCCCGGGTGGTCGTGGCGCGGGCTGGTGCCTTCTACCTTGTCTATCTTGTTGAACACCAGCAACTGCGGCAGGTCGCCAGCGCCGATGTCCTGCAACACCTCGTCGACCTGGCGAATGCGCTCGTCACGCAAAGGATCGGCCGCGTCGATGACGTGCAGCAGCAGGTCGGCGTCGCGCGCCTCCGACAGGGTCGAGCGGAACGCCGCGACCAGGTCGTGCGGAAGGTCGCGGACGAAACCGACGGTGTCGGCCAGCACCACGCCGCCACCGGGCAGTTCGATGCGGCGCACGGTCGGGTCCAACGTCGCGAACAACTGGTCGGCGGCGTAAGCATCGGCACCGGTCAGCGCGTTGAACAGCGTTGATTTGCCGGCGTTGGTATAGCCGACCAGCGCCACGCGCGGCAGTTCGCTGCGCATGCGCGCGCGACGCATCTGGGTGCGCTGCACTTCGACCTTGTCCAGGCGCTTTTGCAATTGCTCCAGGCGCTTCTGCAGCAGGCGGCGGTCGGTTTCGAGCTGGGTTTCGCCAGGACCGCGCAGTCCGATCGAACCGCCGCGCTGGCGCTCAAGGTGGGTCCATCCGCGCACCAGGCGCGTGGCCATGTGGCGCAGCTGGGCGAGTTCGACCTGCAGCTTGCCTTCGTGGCTGCGCGCACGCAGGGCGAAGATGTCGAGGATCAGGCCGGTGCGATCGACCACGCGGCGCTCCAGCGCGCGCTCTAGGTTGCGCTCCTGGCCGGGAGACAGCGGATGGTTGACCAGGATCAGGTCGGCGCCGGTGGCGTCGGCTGCGGCCTTGACCTCCTCCAGCTTGCCGCTGCCGATCAGCGTGGCGGCATTGGGGCGGTCGATGCGGGCGGTCAGCACGGCGGCCACGGTGGCGCCCGCCGAACGCGCGAGGTCGGCGAACTCCTCCAGCAATCCCTCGTCCGGCGGTCCGCCGGCATGGGGCTGTATCAGCAGTGCGTTTTCGCCTTTGCGGGATCTTTCAAACAAACCGGTTCATGCCTGTGTGGAGCCTCGGACGAGGCCTAGCCCCAAGATGGGCACGCCGCAGGCCGGTTGCAAGGGCAGGCGCCGACCGGCCATCGCTGGCGCGGCCGCCCCTGCCTTCAACCGGTCCTATCCGGCTTATCGGCTTACTCGGTTTCCTCGCCGTCGCCGCTCTCGCCGCCCTCGCCGCCCTCGGACGACTGCACGTAGCCGCCGCCCGGCCCCACGCGCACGTTGCGCGCCGGCACCACGGTGGAGATGGCGTGCTTGTAGACCATCTGGCTGACGGTATTGCGCAACAGCACCACGAACTGGTCGAAGGACTCGATGGTCCCCTGCAGCTTGATGCCATTGACCAGGTACACCGAAACCGGCACACGTTCGCGACGCAGCGCGTTCAGGAAAGGATCCTGCAAAGATTGCCCCTTGGACATCTGTTACTCCCCGGTCGAGTTCTAGTTATAGGGTGATCGGCCTGGTTCGGGTGGCCGTGTCGCCGGCCTGTCCCCACAGCGGCGACGGGGCCGATGGTAACGCAAGTCGGTAGTGCTGTTCGTGTCCAGTTCAGTCGAATGCCACGTCTGCGACCGGCGTCGGAGATGTGCCCCCCTCTGTGGGGTCGCAGTTAGCTGCCTGTGCGCACAAACAGCGCCAAGGCCGCCTCCAGCGCGGCGCGCTCGTGCAGCGGATCGAACCAGCGCGCATCGCGTTCGCCCCGCAACCAGGTCAGCTGGCGCTTGGCGAGCTGGCGCGTGGCGTAGATGCCGCGGTCGCGAAACCCGGCGGCGTCGCAGGCGCCCTCCAGATGCTCCCAAGCCTGGCGGTATCCAACCGCGCGCAAGGCCGGCAGGTCCAGCGGTCGCGGATGGTCGCGCAGCTCCGGCAGGGCGCGAAGCTGCCGGACTTCATCCAGGAAACCTCCCGTCAGCATCGCGTCGAAACGCTGCGCGATGCGCTCATGCAGCACCGCGCGGTCGCCCGGTGCCAGCACCAGCTTGAGAACCCGGTACGGCAGGCGGGGCGCGGCAATGGACTCCAGCCGCCATTGGCTGATCGTGCGACCGGACAACCGGTAGACCTCCAGTGCCCGCTGGATACGCTGCGCATCGGTGGCGTGGATGCGCATCGCGGCCTGCGGATCGACCGCCGCCAGTTCGGCATGCAGCGCGGCCCACCCGCGCTCGCCCGCCTCGGCCTCGATCCCGGCGCGCGTGGCCGGGTCGGCTTCGGGCATCGGCGACAGGCCGCGCAGCAGCGCGTGGAAATACAGGCCCGTGCCGCCGGCCAGGATAGGTATCCGGCCACGTGCGTCGATATCGTCCAGCGCGCGTCGCGCATCGACGGCGAACTCGGCGGCCGAATACGGCTGCCAGGGATCGCGCAGGTTGATCAGGTGGTGCGGCACCCGAGCCTGCTCGTCGGTGGAGGGCTTGGCCGCGCCGATGTCCAGGCCCCGATAGACCAGCGCGGAATCGACGCTGACGATCTCCCCGCCCAGGCGTTGCGCCCATTCCAGCGCAAGCGCGGTCTTGCCCGACGCGGTCGGGCCCATCAGCGCGATGGCGATCGGGCGTTGATCGGCGGGCATGGTGAGGTGTCGAACAGGCCCCGGACCGGTGGCGGAAGCGAAGCCTCGCACAGTCGCGCTCGGGGTTTCCACAATTGCTGTGGAGAACCGCTGGGGCAAGCCTGTTGATAAGACGCTACGAATCAACCCTGGCAAGGGTCCTCGGGTGTTTGGCGGTTTTTTCGCCAGCCCGTTCGCGCTGTCCACATTGCCTGTGGACAAGCCTGCGGACAGATGCGTGATGAAGGCGGCGCGAGCCTGCAACGACGGGGCCCGCCGGGAGTTTGGCTATTTTTTGACCAACGCTTCGGCTTGACAGATCGCAATCGGCGTACTGGACATCGAATCGCCATCGCACCATGTCGCATCGCATCAAACTCGCGCGTGGAACATGCTGTCCACATTACCTGTGGACAAGCCTGCGGACATTCCCTTGATGATGTCCACGCAAGCCAGCAGCGACGGGCCTCCATGCAACTTTGTCTAATTTTTGTCCAACGATTTTTCTTGACGGATCGGGCGTGACGTGCCGTCTTCCCATGCAGTTCGATGGCATGCATGTCACATGTCCACAGACGCTGTGGACAACGCTGCGGACAGCCGTGTGGGAAGCGTGCCGACAGTCATGCGTGGCAAGGGGTTTGCAAGAATGGCGAAATATTGTCCAGGAGGGGATCGATCACTTCCCAAGCCCCCACGCATGCAACGTCTTGCGTGAAACACGCGCATTTGAAATGCGCCCGCCATCGGCGATCGGCTACATGGTGAAAACCAATTCGCTATCGATCGACAAACCCATCACTCGTCATCCGGTCATTTGAAACTGGCAGCCGTGGCCTTGTCCTTGCGCGTCTGCGGCACCGCTGCCAGCGCATTCCACACCTTGATCGCATCGACGGTCGCGGCCACGTCGTGCACGCGCAACAGCAGTGCACCGTGTTGCGCGGCAATCAGGTGCGCCGCCACGGAGCCGAACACGCGATCGCGCGGATCGTCTCGGCCGGTC
>DATDBD010000304.1:0-5009 GCA_036525015.1 Lysobacter sp. | reverse complement strand
CCGCTCTGGAGGCAGGGCCTTGATGCGGCGATGGACCTGCTCGCGCAGGCGCTGCCAGGCCTCGGGGTCGGCGCGACCGTCGGCGTGGCGCGGCAACGCCCGTTGCAGGGCCAGCCGATAGGCCGCGGGGCTCACGCCCAGCACGCCGGCGGCCTCGTCCTCGGACAGCCCGGCCGCCAGCCGCAGCAGCAAGGCCGCGCGCGGGCCGCTGCCGAGTTCGCCGAGGCGGTCGGTCGCGTCCAGCGGCAGCGTGACCTGGCTGCGATAGCGCAGCCGCGGCTGGGCCAGCAGCAGGGACCAGAATCGGCTCGGCCATTCGGCCATCGGCAGGGTCGCGGCATCGTCATGGAAGCGCCGCATGGCGGCGTGCAGGGCCACGTCGCCATCGCCGGCATCACCCGACTGCAGCTCGGCCAGCACGGCGCCGCGCCGCTCGACGCCACGCAAAAAGGCAGCCAGCGCCGCAGAGGACGAAGGGTTCGAAACGTGATTCGAAACGGGGGAAGGACTCATCGCGACTGCATCACCATGCCCGAATCATAGCGATGCCGTAGGGCTCGCTAAACCGCTTGACACGCGGTGAAAACCTGCTCCCCCAAGTGGGTTATGGCTTTGGCGGCGAAAGCGGTTGTGCACAGCAGTAAAAGCTTGTCCACGAGCCATTTCGGCTTTCGCGTGTGAAGACGTGCGTCACTTTTGTTTCACAATCATGTTATTGATTTATAAGCGAATATCCACGTTGGCACTTTTTTCGCCATCGTGGCTCAAGCGCTTGTTACAGCGATATCGCGCTGATGTTCGCCGGCTCCATGCACAGACTTATCCACAGTCGGTGTGGATAAGGACGAATCTTCTTTTGCCACAATCACTTGCGTGCGCTTTGTCACAAAACACAAAAGTATGAGTTGCAACTGGTACAGGCGCCGAAGGGGCGTCGCTCGGTAGACTGCAAGCATGCCCTTGGCCCCCGTTCAGCCCAACTCGCCGACCCCGGTCTGGAAGGTCGCGCTGCCGCTGCCCCTGCCCCGCCTGTTCGACTACCACCCCCCCTCCGGGGTTATGGCCGCGACATCGGATGTCGGCGCACGCGTGCGGGTCCCGTTCGGCACGCGCGAGCTGGTGGGGGTTATCGCGGCCTGCGCCGAGCCCGATGGCGACAGCCCGGAGCTGAAGACCGCGTTCGCCCTGCTCGACCCGGAGCCCCTGTTCCACGGCGAGCTGCTGGAATCCCTGCGCTGGCTGGCGCGTTACACGCACGCACCGCTTGGCGAGGTGCTGGCGACGGCCTTGCCGGCGCCGCTGCGGCGCGGGGAACCGCTGGCCGACACGCACGCCTGGGTCTGGCAACTGACCGAAGCCGGCCAGACCGCGCGCGAACGCCTTCGCGACGGCAGGCCGCGCCGGCTGGCCGACCGCCTTGCCGACGGCCCCTGCGACGAGGAAGTGCTGGACCAGGTCGGCGACGACGACTGGCGCAGCGCCGCCCGCGCCCTGGCCAAGCGGGGCCTGGCCGAGCGCCTGGCCGTTCCCGCCGTGCCGCGCGCGCCGATACCTCAGCTGGGACCGGCGCTGAATGCCGAGCAGCAGGTGGCGGTCGATGCGGTCACGGCGGCCGGCGACGGTTTCGCGGCGCTGCTGCTCGACGGCGTCACCGGCAGCGGCAAGACCGAGGTCTACCTGCACGCCATCGCCGACTGCCTGGCGCGCGGCCGCCAGGCGCTGGTGCTGGTGCCCGAGATCGGCCTGACCCCGCAGACCCTGGCGCGCTTCCGCGCCCGCCTCGGCGTGCCGGTGCATGCGCTGCACTCGGGCCTGAGCGACGGCGAACGCGCGCGGACCTGGGCGGCCTTCGCCCGCGGCGAGGCACGGGTGGTCGTGGGCACACGCTCGGCCGTGTTCCTGCCGCTGCCCGAGGCCGGGCTGATCATCATCGACGAGGAGCACGACGGCAGCTTCAAGCAGCTCGACGGCATCCGCTACCACGCCCGCGACTTCGCGCTGGTGCGCGGCAAGGCGCTGGGCGTGCCGGTGCTTCTGGGCAGCGCGACGCCGTCGCTGGAATCGCTGCGCAACGCCCAGGCCGGTCGCTACGCCCACCTGCGGCTGCGCGCGCGCGCCGGGGCGGCACAACCGCCGCGTGTGCGCGTACTCGACGTGCGCAAGCGCCCACTCGAGGCCGGCCTGTCGCCGGAGCTGCTGGATGCCATCGAGCAGGCGTTGCAGGCCGACGGCCAGGTGCTGGTGTTCAAGAACCGCCGGGGCTACGCACCCGTGCTGCTGTGCCACGACTGCGGCTGGAGCGCGCAATGCCAGCGCTGCGACGCACCGATGACCGTGCATGCCGGCGGACGCCGCCTGCAATGCCACCACTGCGGCGCACGCCGGATGGTGCCCAATGCCTGTCCTGATTGCGGCGGGCTGGCGCTGCAGGCGCAAGGCGCCGGCACCGAGCGCATCGAGGAGACCCTGTCCACGCGCTTCCCCGACGTGCCCGTGTTGCGCATCGACCGCGGCACCACGCAGCGCCGCGATGCCCTCGAACAGCACCTGGCGCGCTTCGGCACGCAGCGCGGCATCCTGGTCGGCACGCAGATGCTGGCCAAGGGCCACGACCTGCCCAACCTGACGATGGTCGCAGTGGTCGGTATCGACGAGGGCCTGTTCTCGGCCGACTTCCGCGCGCCGGAGAAGCTCGCGCAGTTGCTGATCCAGGTGGCGGGGCGCGCCGGCCGCGCCGAGCGCGCCGGCGAAGTGCTGTTGCAGACGCACCACCCTTCGCATCCGTTGCTGAGCACGCTGCTGGCCGGCGGCTACGGTGCCTTCGCCGAGAGCGAACTGGTGCAGCGCGAGGAAGCAGCGTTTCCACCGTTCGCGCACATGGCGATGCTGCGCGCCGAGGCCAAGCAGGCCGATGCTTGCGACGCGATGCTGCGGGCCGCGCGAGAACTGCTGCGCGATGCCAACCCGTCGCTGGAACTCCACGGACCGCTGCCGGCGCCGATGCCGCGCCGCGCCGGCTTCCAGCGTGCGCAACTGTTGTTGTCGTCGCCCGACCGGCGGGCACTGCACGGTGCGCTCGACGCGGCGCTGCCGGCGATCTACGCCTTGCCGGAGGCGCGCAAGGTGCGCTGGTCGCTGGACGTGGATCCTGTCGACCTGTACTGATCCGCCCTCGTCTCGCGTCCGGCGCGCCATACCCACGCCGCGAATACGTACAGCGCCAGCGCGATCAGCAGCGTCGCGCGCAACCCGAACGCGATCGCCAGCAACAATGCAGTGATCGCCGAGATCACCGAAGCGCAACCGTTAATGCCCCACGCCCACGGCACGAACGCCGGCGCCGTGCGGGCCAGCCGTGCCAGCCCCAGCGGGAACGGCATGCCCATCGCGAACGCCAGCGGCGCGATGCCGGCCAGCCCCAGCAGCGCGCGCGCCCACATCGGCCAGGCGGCGGCATAAGCGAACGCGATGTAGAACACCGCGAACTGCCACAGCAGACCGAACGCGATGGCACGCACGGCCCAGCGGATCTTCATCGCGATGGCCGCGTCGGACACCGCATCGCCGGACACCGAGTCGCCGTGCTCCAGCCAGCGTTGCGCCTGCCCGCTACCCAGGCCGGCGCACAACAGGAACGCGGCCAGGCCCGCATTCACCGCCAGCAACGGATGTCCCACCAGCAGCGTCAGCCGCGACAGCGTGGCGATCTCGACGAACAGGAACGCCAGTCCCAGCGCTAGGAAATAGGCCCCAGCCCGCCACCGCGAGGGCAATGCCGAACGGTCGACTTGGTCACCCGGCCGTGGCCGCAATGCACCCAGTGGCAGCAACACCAGCAGCAGCGCGATCGGGACCGCCTGCACCAATGCCGCGACCAGCAGCAGATAACCCGAGTCCATCAGCACCGCGCTGCCCTGCTCACGCAGTCGCCACAGTTCCGGCAGGCTGCGCCAACGGAAAAAATGGCTGAAGTACGGTCGGTCGTCGGTGGCCGGCTCGATCTCGAACTGGTAGTCGCGCACGAACCCGCGCGCCTTCGGCGACAGCAGCGCATCCACGCCATCGAACAAGGTCGGCGGATCCAGCATGTGGAAGCGGTCGGCCGCGGGCATCCGGTAGCCGGGGACGTGCACCGGGTCGAATCCTTGTTCGTCGATGAAGGTCCGCAGAGCCGCCAGTGCCGGTGCACTCAGCGGCTGGCGCGCGATCACCCAGGTACTGGCGTCCCAGTTGCGGATCGCCGCCAGGTGGCTGGCCGGTTGCCGCACGCCCTCCTCGCGCAAGGCCTCGATGGCGGTGGCGAATAACTTGAGTTCGTCGCGCGGCGGCTGCTTGTTCCAGCGCGTGACGACGACCATGCCGGCCGGCGTCAGCTTGTGCAGGTAGTCGCGCATCGCCTCGACCGTCAGCGCGTATTGTTCGGAAGCAGCCTGCACGCCGGCGCCGCTGCTGGCGAACGAGTCGCCACCGCCGAGCACGATCAGGTCGTAGCGCGCGCGACTTGCGCGCACGAATGCGCGCGGCTCGGTCACGTGGGTATGCACACGACGATCGCGGTAGAGACCGCCGGAATACGCCGAATACCGGTCGCGGACCAACCGCATGCGCTGCGGATCGAGTTCGACCGCATCGACTCGCCCGGCACCCAGTTGCAAGGCCTGCAGCACGTCCAGGCCGCCGCCGGCGCCGAGCACCAGCACGGAGTCCGGAGTATGTAGCGGCGCATGCATGCGATAGGGCAACGCCGAGGTCATCTCGCCGAGCCAGTCGCGCGCACACGCGGTTCCGTCATCGCGCACGATCACCGACAACGCATCGCCATCGGTGTACAAGCCCAGCTGCACGGGCGGCTCGAGCGCATAGCCCAAGCTGAGTCCGGGCGCGTACCGCAACGGAACGCGCGGACTTTCGAGTACCGCCAGCGCGCCATAGGGCCCGGTGCGTTGCGCGAGGATGCGCGCCTGCGGCAGCAGCAGCGACTTGCTCAGTCCCTTGTATTGATTCGGTCG
>DATDBD010000303.1:0-4385 GCA_036525015.1 Lysobacter sp. | reverse complement strand
AGGCCAGGCCGGCCCCACGCGCGAGGGCGCGTTCGGAGCTGCGCTGGATGACCGGACCGTCGGCCATCGGGTCGGAGAACGGTACGCCGAGCTCGATGACGTCGGCGCCGGCCGCCGCCCGCGCATGCATCACCGGCACGGTGGCTTCCAGCGATGGATCGCCAGCGGTGACGAACGGGACCAGGGCCTTGCGGCCTTGGGCCTTGAGCGCGGCGAAGCGGGTATTGATGCGGTTCATGCGTTCAATTCAGCCTGTTTTTGCCCCCTCTCCCACTGGTGGGAGAGGGCTGGGGTGAGGGCAGAACGGAGCGGCCGTGTTTGGCGCCCAGGCGCAACGGGTGTCGATCGAACCCGAGGCGTTCCGTGTCGACGCTCGCTTGCCCTCATCCGCCCTTCGGGCACCTTCTCCCGCAGGCGGGAGAAGGGAAAAACTTACAGCGACAAGCCTTCCCGCGCGGCGATGGTGTGCACGTCCTTGTCGCCACGCCCGGACAGGTTGCACAGCACCAGCGCGTCCTTCGGCAGCTCCCGCGCCAACTTCATCGCCTGCGCGATCGCGTGGCTGGATTCCAGCGCCGGCAGGATGCCTTCGGTGCGCGCCAACGTGTGGAAAGCGTGCAGCGCCTCGTCGTCGGTGATGCCCAGGTACTCGGCGCGCCCGGCGTCTTTCAGGAAGGCATGCTCGGGCCCGACACCGGGGTAGTCCAGTCCCGCGGAGACCGAATGCGTCTCGATGATCTGGCCGTCGTCGTCGCACAACACGTAGGTGCGGTTGCCGTGCAGCACGCCGGGGCGACCCGCCGCCAGTGAAGCGGCATGGTGGCCCGTGGCGATGCCCTCGCCCGCCGCCTCAGCGCCGACGATGCGCACGTCGCGGTCGTTGAGGAAGGCGTGGAAGATGCCGATCGCGTTGCTGCCGCCGCCGACGCAGGCGGTCACGGCGTCGGGCAGGCGGCCGTACTCGGCCAGCATCTGCGCGCGCGCCTCGCGGCCGACCACCGCGTTGAAGTCGCGGACCATGCGCGGATACGGATCGGGACCGGCCACGGTGCCGATGATGTAGAACGTGTCGCGCACGTTGGTCACCCAGTCGCGCATTGCCTCGTTGAGCGCATCCTTGAGCGTCGCCGAACCGCTGGTCACCGGCACCACGGTCGCGCCGAGCAACTTCATCCGGTAGACGTTGATCTTCTGGCGCTCGATGTCGGTGGCGCCCATGTACACCACGCATTCCAGGCCCAGGCGCGCTGCGACCGTTGCGCTGGCGACGCCGTGTTGGCCCGCGCCGGTCTCGGCGATGATGCGTTTCTTGCCCATGCGGCTGGCGAGCAGCGCCTGGCCGATGGTGTTGTTGATCTTGTGCGCGCCGGTGTGGTTCAGGTCCTCGCGCTTGAGCAGGATGCGCGCGCCGCCAACCTCGTCGCTGAGATGACGGGCGTGGTAGATCGGGCTGGGACGCCCGACGTAATGGGCCAGCTCGTAATCGAATTCGGCGATGAAGGCCGGATCCTGGCGGGCCGTGTCGTAGGCCGCCGCCAGTTCCTCCAGCGGTCCCATCAGCGTCTCGGCTACGAAGCGGCCACCGAAGCGGCCGAAGTGCCCGGCTGCATCCGGGTAGGCGTGGAAATCGACGATATCTGCGGAAGCCATCAGCGCGAATTCAGTGCGGGGGGCGCCGCGAGCGCGGCGTGGCCGCCAGTGTAGGACATCGGCCCGTACCGGGCGGGAGTGTGACGCCGCTTACTGATGGCGATCTACTGATGACAATCGGCGCGCCTGACTTCCTCGACGAAGCGGCGCATGCAGTCGCCGTCCTTCACGCCCGGCTCGGCTTCGATGCCGCTGGACACGTCCACGCCCCACGGGCGCGTGGCCAGGATCGCGTCGAACACGTTGTCGGCGGTGAGGCCGCCGGCCAGCACGAAGGGTTTTTCCAGCGGGTCGGGAATGCGCGACCAGTCGAATGTCTTGCCACTGCCGCCGGAACCGCCCGCGCCGTGGCTGTCGAACAGGAAGCCGGCGGCGGCGGGATATTTCGCCTGCAGCGACATGGCCGATTGCGTGACCGCATCGCCCATCGCAATGGCCTTGATGTAGGGCACGCCAAAGCTACGGCAGAACGCGTCGTCCTCGCTGCCATGGAACTGCAGCAGGCTGGGCCGCACGTGGCGCACGACCTCACGCACGTCGTCGAGCGGGTTGTCCATGAACAACGCCACCGCGTCCACCATGGGCAACAGGGCCTCGCGCATGGCGCGGGCCTGCTCGGGTTCGATCCGGCGCGAACTGTTTGGAGCGAATATCAGGCCGATCGCATCGGCGCCCAGTTCGCCGGCCAGGCGGATGTCGCCCGGTCGGGTCATTCCGCAGAACTTGATGCGGGTGCGGAACAGAACCCGCCCCTTGGCGACGTTCACTGGGATATCTCGGTCGGGAGGCCCCATTCTGCAGGATATCGGGGCCCCAGGAACACAAGACCCGCCGACGGCGCGGTTGGCCCGGCCACGGTGCGGTCGCGTCCGGCCAGCAACTGAGCGATCCAGCCCTCGGGCTGCTCACCGCTGCCGACCATCAGCAGGCTGCCGACGATGTTGCGGACCATGTGGTGCAGGAACGCGTTGGCCTGCACCTCGACCTCGACGATCTCGCCGTCGCGACGGACCTGGATCTGCTGCAGGTCACGCCGCGCATGCGGCGCCTGGCAGTGCACGGTGCGGAAGGCGGAGAAGTCGTTTTCGCCCAACAGCGCCTGCGCGGCGCGGTGCATGGCATCGGCGTCGAGCGGGCGTCGATCCCAGCTCAGGTACTGGCGTCCCAATGCCGGGCGCACCGGTCGATTGAGGATGCGGTAGCGGTAGCGACGGGCACGCGCCGAAAAGCGCGCATGGAAGTCCCCCGGCACCGGCTGACACCAGCGCACGGACACCGATGGCGGCAGTCGGCTGGTGACGCCCAACATCCAGCCGCGCGGATCGCGCAGGGCGTGGCTGTCGAAATGCACGACCTGGCAGGAAGCGTGGACGCCGGCATCGGTGCGGCCTGCGCAGACCGTTTCGACCGGGTGCCCGGCGACGAACGACAGGGCCTGTTCCAGCGCGCCCTGGATCGTTTCCTCGCCGGGGCGCTCGGGCTCGCCGTGCTTGGTCAGCCGCTGCCAGCCGGAGAATTCGCTGCCGTCGTACTCGACGCCCAGCGCATGACGCCGCGACGGCGGGGCGTCGACGGCGGACTGCTGCTCCATGTCCCGTTATTCCAGCTCTTGCAGCATCCGGGCCGCTTGCTGGCGCGCGATCAGGTCGCCGTTGATGACGATGTCGCTGAGCAGCTGGCGGGCGCTGTCGTGATCGCCCAGATCCAGATAGGCGCGCGCCAGCTCCAGGCGCTCCTCGCCCGGCTGGGCGCCCAGCAACGGCTCCTGGCGGCCCTGTCCGGCGGACTGGACATGCCAGGCCGGTGCCTGTGCCACGGCTGCGGCCGCGATTTCCGCGCCCTTGACGGCAGGCGAGGTCACCTCAGGCTCGGCCTTGACGGCCGGACCTGCCGCGAATGCGTCAGCAATCGAGGGGGTCGCTCCCGGTGCACGGAATACCGGCTTGGCGGGACGACGGCGCAGCAGCCATCCGGCGCCGAGCACCAGCAGGATCACGCCACCGCCGGCCAGCCAGGGCCACATCGCGCCACCACTCTCGCCCGTCCGCTGCTGCGCCTGCGCCAGGCGCTGCTGCGAGGCGGCCAACTCGCTGTCCTTCATCGTGATCAACTGCTTCTGCTTGGTCTGCAGTTGTTCCAACTCGGTCACGCGGCCCTTGAGTTCCCGCAGTTCGGCGTCGCGCGCCGCCAGCGTTTCCTGGGTCTGTTGCAGTTCTTGTCGCAGCATTTCGCCCTCACCACCGGCGTTGATGCCGGACTGTGTACCCGCCTGCGTGGCGCGACTGGCGCCGGGCGGGACGATTTCCAGACGCGCCTCGGCCGTGCGCGATGCAGTTGCAACCGGCGCGGCCGAAGCCGGCTCTATAGGGGCACCGACGGCGCCTGCAGTCGCCGAGTTGGCGGTCGCGCTGGCCGGCTGCGGCATGGGCCGGCGTGCGGCCTGCCACTGCTGCATCTGGCTGCTGATCAGCCGGCTGGCCTGCGCCGCCTCGACGCTGGACAGCTCATTGCCGGTGGGCACGCGCAATACCGCGCCCTGACGGAGCCGGTTGATGTTGCCGCCGATGAAGGCGTCGGGGTTTGCCCGCAACAACGCGATCATGGTCTGGTCGAGCGTGAAAGCCGGCGTATCGACCTGGCTGGCGATCTCCGACAGCGTGTCGCCCGAGCGAACGCGCAACTCGCCTTCCGGCGCGGCAGCGGCCAGCGCCTGGGACGGCACCGGCGGCGGTGTG
>DATDBD010000302.1:0-5214 GCA_036525015.1 Lysobacter sp. | reverse complement strand
ATGAGCTTCATCATCTCCGGCGGCGCCGTCGCTCCGGACACCATCCCGTTCTCCCCGCCGACCCCGCCGGCCCCGCCGACCGCGCCGACCGCATGAGTGCCACCGCCCGCACGCTCGACGCCCGCACTCTCGACGACCGGGCGCTCTGGCTGTTCATCGTGCTCAGCGCGTTCTTCTGCGTGAACGCGGTGCTGGCGGAGTTCATCGGCGTGAAGATCTTCGCGCTGGAAGACACGCTGGGCATCGCGCCGTTGCAGTGGAACCTGTTCGGACAGAGCGGCTCGCTCAGCTTCACCGCCGGCACGCTGCTGTGGCCGGTGGTGTTCCTGATGACCGACGTCATCAATGAGTTCTTCGGCCGGCGCGGCGTGCGCCTGATCTCCTGGCTGGCGGCCGCACTCATCGTCTATGGATTCGTATTCGCCTTCGCCGCGATCTCGCTGGCCCCGGCTGACTGGTGGGTCAAGGCCGCGCAGCCGCAAGGCGTGCACGACTACCAGGCGGCGTTCTCGGCCGTGTTCGGCCAGGGCCTGTGGACCATCGCCGGCTCGTTGGTGGCCTTTATGCTCGGCCAGTTGATCGACGTGGCGGTGTTCCACCGCATCCGCAACGCCACCGGCGAGAAACACGTGTGGCTGCGCGCCACCGGCTCGACCGCGGTGTCGCAACTGGTCGACAGCTTCGTCGTGCTGTACATCGCCTTCGTGCTCGGGCCGCAGAAGTGGCCGACCTCGCTGTTCCTCGCGGTCAGTTCGGTCAACTATCTGTACAAGATGCTCGCCGCGGTGGCGATGATCCCGCTGATCTACCTGGTCCGCGCCGGCATCACCTCATTCCTGGGCGAGGCGCGGGCGCGCCGCCTACGCGAGGAAGCGGCCGCCTGACGACAGCTGGCCTGACGACAGCCGGCCTGACGACAGCTGGCCTGACGACAGCTGGCCTGACGACAGCCCGCCTGACCAGACCACCGTCACGTTTTCCGTGACTTCCGGCCCGGGGCGGTCCCGGAAGCGTCGGCCATGCTTGGCCTTTCGCTCTCCGGGGAACTCCATGCCGTTGCGTCCGCTCGCCCTCGCCATCGCCCTGATGGTCGTTTCCGCGACCGCCCCAGCCTTCGCCGCCAACACGCCGCAGGCCAGCCAGCAGGCAGCCAAGCCGACCAGGCTCAACGCGCTGTATGCGCAGTACTGGGACGAAACGCTGCGCTTGAATCCGCTGCAGGCGACCTTCCAGGGCGACAACCGCTACAACGACCAGCTGCCCAATTTCCTCTCGGCCGACTACCGCACCAAGGAGCACGAGTTCAACTCGCGCTGGTTGAAGACGGTCGAATCGATCGGTTCCGACGGCCTGACCGGACAGGACCTGCTGAGCTACCAGATCTTCGTGCGCGACGCGAAGCTGTCGCTGGAAAGCGAGCAGTTCCCGACCTGGCAGCAGCCGATCAACCAGTTCTACAACTTCGCCTCGACCGCGGTGCAGCTGGGTTCTGGTACTGGCGCGCAGCCGTTCAAGACCGTTGCCGACTACGAGAACTGGCGCAAGCGCGCGGCGAAGATCCCGGCGATCTTCGACCAGGCCATCGCCAACTCGCGCGAGGGCGTGAAGCACGGCGTGGTACAGCCCAAGGCGCTGATGGCCAAGGTCATTCCGCAGCTCGACGCGCTGATCAAGGACAGCGCCGACCAGACGCTGTTCTGGGGCCCGGTCAAGAACTTCCCGAAAGACTTCTCCGACGCCGACAAGCAGCGGCTGACCGCCGAATACAAGGCGATGATCGAAGGCGAGCTGATGCCGGCCTACAAGCGCCTGCGCAATTTCGTCGCCGACGAATACATGGCCCAGGCCCGCACCACGTCCGGCCTGGGCGCGCTGCCCAACGGTTCGGCGTGGTACGCGTTCAACGCGCGCAACACCACCACGACCAACCTCACTCCCGAACAGATCCACCAGATCGGCCTGGACGAAGTCGCCCGCATCCACGGCGAGATCGGCGGCGTCATGAAGCAGGTCGGCTTCAAGGGCTCGATGCAGGACTTCTTCAAGTTCATGCAGAACGACCCGCGCTTCAGCTTCAAGGATGAGCCGGCGCTGCTGGCGTTCTATCGCGGCCTGGAAGCGAAGATCAACCAGCAGATTCCGCAGCAGTTCTCGTTGATCCCGAAGGCGCCGTTCGAGATCCGCCCGGTCGAGGCGTTCCGCGCGCAGTCGGCCGCAGGCGGCTCCTACATGCGTCCGAGCGAGGACGGCTCGCGCCCCGGCATTTTCTACGTCAACACCTACGACCTGCCCACGCGCAAGACCTGGGACGCCGAAGACTTGTACCTGCACGAGGCCATCCCCGGCCACCACTTCCAGCTGGCACTGCAGCAGGAGTTGACCAACCTGCCGATGTTCCGCCGCTTCGGCGGCGAGATCGCCTTCAGCGAAGGCTGGGGGCTGTACGCCGAGTCGCTGGGCAAGGACCTGGGCGTGTACAGCGATCCGTACTCGTACTTCGGCTACCTGCAAAACGAGCTGTGGCGTGCGATCCGCCTGGTCGTGGACACCGGCCTGCACAGCAAGGGCTGGACCCGCGAGCAGGTGATCCAGTACATGCTCGCCAACTCCGCCGAAAGCGAAACGCAGTCCACCGCCGAAGCCGAACGCTACATGGCCATCCCCGGCCAGGCGCTGGCGTACAAGATCGGCGAGCTGAAGATCAAGGAACTGCGCGCCAAGGCCGAGAAGGAACTGGGCCCGAAGTTCGACGTGCGCGAGTTCCACGCCGAAGTGCTGAAGGATGGCTCGGTGCCGCTTGAAGTGCTGGAAGGCAAGATCGACCGCTGGATCGCCGCCAAGCGCGGCTGAGCGGCGCTACAGTCCGTTATGCGGGGCCGGTGACAGCATCGGCCCTTCCGACCGTCTCACCCAGGAGGTATCCGTGACGCTCCGCCCGATCCTGCTCGCCCTCGCCGTCTCCGCCGCGCTCGCTGCCTGCGACCGCGCACCCTCGCCCGACACCAGCAGCACCGCCACGCCCCAGGCCACGACGGTCGATGCCAAGGCCAAGGCCGAACAGCTCACCAAGCTCTACGCCGAATACTGGGAAGAAAACCTCAAGCTCAACCCGGTCCTGGCCACGTTCCAGGGCGATCCGCGCTACAACGCCGAACTGCCGGATTACGGCTCGGCGCAGTACCGCGACGAGAGCAAGCGCTTCACCAGCGACTGGCTGAAGAAGATCGAGGCGGTCGGTCCGCAAGGCCTCGAAGGCCAGGAGCTGTTGAGCTACGAGATCTTCGTCGAGGATGCCAAGGAGGCGCTGGAGTCCTACCAGTACCCGACCTGGCAGCTGCCGGTGAACCAGATGGACAGCCTCGCCACGCTCGCGGTGCAGTTCGGCTCCGGCACCGGTGCGCAGCCGTTCAAGACGGTCAAGGACTACGACGACTGGCTCAAGCGCGCCGGACGCCTGCCGGTGCTGTTCGACACCGACATCGCCAACATGCGTGACGGCGTCACGGCCGGCGTGGTGCAGCCGCGCGCGCTGATGGTGAAAGTAATCCCGCAGCTGGACACGCTGATCAAGGACAAGCCGGAAGACACGCTGTTCTGGGGTCCGGTCAAGAACTTCCCGAAAGACTTCTCCGACGCCGACAAGCAGCGCCTGACGGACGCCTACCGCAAGCTGATCG
Source organism: Lysobacter sp. (assembly GCA_036525015.1). Classification (GTDB taxonomy): domain Bacteria; phylum Pseudomonadota; class Gammaproteobacteria; order Xanthomonadales; family Xanthomonadaceae; genus Lysobacter_J. The sequence goes on along the minus strand of DATDBD010000302.1, from coordinate 1,537 downwards.
CCGAGCAACTGATGCCGGCGTACAAGAAGCTGCGTGTCTTCATCAACGACGAATATCTGCCCAAGACCCGCGACAGCGTCGGCCTGGACAAGCAGCCCAATGGTGCGGCGTGGTACGCGTTCAACGCCAAGCAGAGCACCACCACCGACCTCACTCCGGCGCAGATCCACCAGATCGGCCTGGACGAAGTCGCGCGCATCCATGGCGAGATCAAGAAGGTCATGGAGCAGGTCGGCTTCAAGGGTTCGATGCAGGACTTCTTCAAGTTCATGCAGGAAGACCCGCGCTTCAACTTCAAGAGCGAGGATGCGCTGCTGAAGGATTACCGCGCGCTCGAGGCCAAGATCAACCAGAAGATTCCGGAGCAGTTCTCGCTGATCCCGAAGGCGCCGTTCGAGATCCGCCCGGTCGAGCCGTTCCGCGCCAAGTCCGCGGCCGGCGGTCAGTACTATCCGCCGAGCGACGACGGCTCGCGCCCGGGCATCTTCTACGTCAATACCTACGACCTGCCCACGCGCAAGACCTGGGACGCCGAGGACCTGTACCTGCATGAGGCCATCCCGGGCCATCACTTCCAGATCGCACTGCAGATCGAGCTGAAGAACCTGCCGGCGTTCCGCCGCTGGGGCGGCGAGAGCGCCTTCAGCGAAGGCTGGGGCCTGTACGCCGAATCGCTGGGCAAGCCGCTGGGCGTGTACACCGATCCGTACAACTACTTCGGCTACCTGCAGAACGAGCTGTGGCGTGCGATCCGCCTGGTCACCGACACCGGCCTGCACAGCAAGGGCTGGACCCGCGAGCAGGTGATCCAGTACATGCGCGACAACTCGGCCGAGAGCGATACCCAGGCCACTGCCGAGGCCGAGCGCTACATCGCCTGGCCGGGCCAGGCGCTGGCGTACAAGATCGGCGAGCTGAAGATCAAGGAGCTGCGCGCCAAGGCCGAGAAGGAACTGGGCCCGAAGTTCGACGTGCGCGAGTTCCACGCCGAAGTACTGAAGGACGGCTCGGTGCCGCTGGCCGTGCTGGAGGGCAAGATCAATCGCTGGATTGCGGCGAAGAAGGGCTGATCCGGTTCGTCAATGACGTGGAAGAAGGCCGGCATTGCCGGCCTTCTTCTTTTCGGGCGTCGGAAACCTTCCATTCGCGCGGGATTTCACCCGTCGTCCCGGCGAAGGCGGGATCAACACATCGCGCGCATGACAACGCAAAACAACCGCAGCGATCGCGAAGGTTCAGCGGCCGATGCTTAATTATTTCGATGTCACGCCGGCGTCGCGGCGTCCATCATGTCGTCGCTTCGTTCGAACCTTTGGCAACATGCAAGAGATCACCACGCCAGCCGGGTCATCCTGCCCGCCCCATGGGATCGTGCTGCGCGACGGCAGGACGCTCACCTACCAGTGCTACGGCGACGATGCCGGTCGTCCCTTGATGGTCTTCCACGGCTTGCCCGGCAGCCACGTGCAGGCATCGTTGATAGACGAACATGCCCGCCGCGCCGGCGTGCGGCTGATCGCCCCCGACCGGCCGGGAT
>DATDBD010000301.1:0-5365 GCA_036525015.1 Lysobacter sp. | reverse complement strand
TCGCGACCGTGTATGAGCTCGCCGCCGAGTGCGCCCACGAACGGTCCGGCGAACAGTCCGACCGGGCCGAAGAACAATCCCGCGAAGGTGCCCAACACCGCACCTGCCACGGCCAGCTTGCTGGCCCCCACGCGCTTGGCGCCCAGCGAGGTGGCGAGGAAGTCGATGCCCAGCGACAGCAGCGTCAGCAACCCCAGGACCAGCAGCGGGACCCAACCTACCTCCTGGAAGTTTCCGGCCCAGGCCGCCAATAGCATGCCGGCGAAAACCAGGGGCAGGCCGGGCAACGCCGGCAGCACCGTGCCGACGATTCCGGCCAGGATCAGCAGCCCGGCCAGTACGTAATAAATAGGTGTGGGGTCCATATCCAACAGTCCGTTTGTGGGGCACTTTGCCTTTATTGCATTTTCATGCGGTGCGGGGTACTTTGCGGTCGCTGTGTTTGCCAGGGTCACCGTGAATCGTGGCCCGATGCGGTTGATCCGTCGATCCGCTACATCGTTGCACCTCGCTTCCTCCTTGCAACCAGCACGCGTCGCAAGTCGCGTTTTCAACCAATGTTCCAAGGAGAAAGTAAAAATGTCGTCCCGTGAATCCGGTACCGTCAAGTGGTTCAACGACGCCAAGGGCTTCGGCTTCATCAGCCGTGAGAATGGCGAAGACGTGTTCGTCCACTTCCGCGCCATCCAGACCCAGGGCTTCAAGAGCCTGAAGGAAGGCCAGAAGGTGACGTTCACCGTCGTACAGGGTCAGAAGGGTCTGCAGGCCGACGCCGTCGAGCCGCAGTAATTCGACCAGTCCGCGCGACGGTTCGCCGCGCGCAGGGCTTTGGAAACCCGGCTTCGGCCGGGTTTCTTTTTTCTGCAGGACTCAAATTGCTGCGGGACTCAAACGACGACGGCCCGCAGGAGCGGGCCGTCGCAGGACGAAGCCAGGTCAATTGAGCGACGGATTGTTCTCGGCGAAATACTCGTGGCTGTCGGCGTTGTTGAGTGCGCCGTTGGGATCGGTGGCCGCCAGGTTCTTCGCGCCGGCCTGGCCGTAGACAACGTCATCGGTGCTGGCGACCACGTTGAAATGGCTCACCTCGTGGATCAGCGTGCCGGCCCGTGAGTCGGTGCCCGTGCGCGGCGCCGTCCAGAAGGCGCGGCACACGAAGATCTCGTAAGGGCGGGTCGGAAAGACGTAGGCGTAGTAGTTCTGGTTGCAGCCGCAATTGATCGTGACCTGTCCGCCGCTCTGGTCGATGGCGGCATCGATATCGACGAAATGCTGCTTGGCCGTGCCGTAACGCGACGAGGTGTAGGCGCCGAACCAGGTCGTATAGCGCGAACCCACCGTGCCGGCATTGAGGTAGCCCTTGGCGTTCTCGGAATAGGCGCGAGCCGAGACGACGGCATCGCCGGCGCCGCTGATCTGGGTGGTGCTGCACCCCTGGTAGGTCACGCCATTGACGATGGTGCCGCCGGTGCCGGGCTTGCCCTTGCCGGCGGTGTTGTCTGCGCCCTTGTTCGCACCGAGTTGGTCGGTGCCGTCCACCCACAATCGCAGCGACGCGCTTTGCGCGAGCATCGGAAGGCCATTGGCCTGCTTGAGCTGGCTGCCGTCCGACAGCGAAGCATGCTGCAGCGGGGAGCGGAACGTGACGATGTATTCGCCGGTCCTGGACAGATCGTAGGCGCTGGACAGATCGACCACCGTGCGCAGGCTTTCACCGGCACGCAGGATCGTGAAGTCCGCTGCCTGCGGCAGGCCGCGCTTGATCAGCGCGCCTTCGTACTGGACCGCGGCACCGTCGCGGCTGACGCTGAAAAGCTTCGACTCGATGAATTCCGACGGCAGTTCCCAACTGGGAACACGCACGGTGTGGCGGCTGGTGTTGGTCACGGTGACCTCGACCGCGCCCAGGAAGTCGCCGGCGGCGCCCGATGCGGCGATGACGCTGACGCGCAGCGGATTGGTTTTGGCCAAGGGAGGTGCCGCGGTGGCGGCAGCGACTGCGCCGGCCAGGACGGCGGCGCCCGATACGACGTGCATGAGGCGAAATTCCATTCGAAACCCCCGGTTAGCAACGTAGGCAAGGTCCGCGGACACGGACCGGCCGACACTAGCCGACCCGGCCTTCGGCCCAGGTGATGGCGCCGGGGGGGCGGAACGCCGACAGCCCGATCCTGGACATCAACGGCGACGGCCTGTTTACCACCACCACGCCAAGCACTCCGGGGGACACTGTCACGCACGGCGGAAACCAGGTGCCGGTGTCGGGCATCAAGTCGACCGTCGGCGCTTTGCAGACGCCGAGCATCATCAACGTGCCGGGTCAGGGCCTGCAGAAGAAGATCATGTCCGGCGCCACCGGCAACATCCAGGAAGTAGGCGGGCGTGACGTCCTGCCGCGCGGACGCACGTCGTGGAGGCAGTTCTGGCCATGAGCACATCCCGCCCGCCCGCCGTCATCGGCGGTTTCACCCTGATCGAATTGATGGTGGTAGTGGCGATCGTCGCGATCCTCGCCACCATCGCCTATCCCAGCTACGAGGAGCAGGTCCGCAAGACCCGCCGCGCCGAGGGCAAGGTTGCGTTGAATGAGGTGGCCAGTCGCCTGGAGCGCCGCTTCACCCGGTTCAATGCCTACAACGCCGCAGGCTGCAGCGGGGTGGACCAGATGACCTCGGAGAACGACTGGTACCGAGTCAGCGCCAGCGTGATCGCGGCCAGTTCGTACACCTTGCAGGCCGTGCCGCAACGCGGACAGGCGACCAGCGACACCAAGTGCGGCACGCTGATGCTGACGCATGTCGGCGCGCGTTCGCAGACCGGTACCCCGCCCAGCGGCTACCAGTGCTGGTAACGGACGTGGCCGTATAAGCAAAGGCCCGCATTGCGCGGGCCTTCGTCTTTACGAAACCGTTGGATCATTGCGACCAGGCGCGGCCGTTGTAGACCCTCACGTACGAGCCTTCGCGGACGCCATCGAGGTCGGTCTGGGTGACCACCGTGGTGCGGCCGTCGTTCATGCGGACGTAGACGTTGTACGACGCCGAGGTGTTCTTCTGGATGGCGTTGCCGGCCACCGCGCCGCCCACGGCCCCTGCCGCGGCCGAGACGTTCTGGTTGCCTTCACTGCCGCCGGTATGGCGCGAGATCTCGTGGCCGGCCACCGCGCCGACGATGCCGCCGAGCACCGCACCGGTCGCGCTCGGCGCAGTGCTGCCGGTGGTGACCTGCTCGATTCGGGTCACGGTGCCGCAGTCGTGGCAGTTGGCGGTGGTGCTGCTGGAGGAGGACTGCGGGTAGGTGCTGTAACCCGGGGAACTTGTGGCGCAACCGGCAAGCGCCACTACCGTCGTGGCGGCTGCGGCCATCATGCGAAAGGGGATGCGACCGTACATGGAAAGCTCCTGCGAAAAGGAATGGTCGCGGCGACCTGTGTCGCTGCGTGATCTCAACCTAGTCGCCATTGCGTGAACAGCCGATCAACCAGCGTGAACATTCGAACAATCGCCGAGTGTCGGCACATCAGCGCCATGTGTTCGTCGCGCGCCGCGTGGACGCGCGACAAACCAACGCATCGTCAGCTGCGGAAATCCTGATGGCAGGCCTTGCAAGCCTCGCCGATCTTCTTCGTGGTGTCGCCGACGCCTGCACAATTCAGCGGCGGGTTGGCCAGCGCGGCATCGAGCGCGCCGCGTATCTTGCTCGCATGATCGCGGAAGCGCGCATCGTCCTTCAGGTCGGGGAAGGCCGGCTCGAGGTTGTCGGTCATCGTGCGCAGCGCTTTGAGATGAGGAAGCGTGTCGGTGGCGGCGCATCGGTTCTCAGTGACGCGATCCTTGAGTTGCCCCAGGTGCCACTGCTGCACCTGCATGACGCTATCGGGGAAGTGGTCCTTGCGGGCATCGAGCGCACGCATCGCCATGACCGTGCCGATGATGCCCATCACCAGACCGATCAGGAACAGGAACAGATACTTGGTGGCGTTGCTCTTGCGTGCCGCGGTGGGCTGTGGATCGCTCATGACATCTTCTCCTTGTTATTGTCCGGTCACGATGTTGGCCGCACCTTAGCATGCAGCCCTCGCCCCGAGCCAAGCGGGTTCGAGCGGCGCGCCGGTACAATGCCGACATGAGCAAAGTCACATTGGATCCTGCCTGGCAGGAGCGGTTTTCCGGCATCGACCGTCTTTATGGTGCCGGCTCGGTCACCCGGTTCGCCGCCTGTCGCGTGGCCGTGATCGGCATGGGTGGGGTCGGGTCGTGGGTGGTGGAGGCGTTGGCGCGCACAGGCGTCGGCCATCTCACCCTGATCGATGCCGACGATCTGTGCGTGTCCAACACCAATCGCCAGTTGCCGGCACTGGCCGGTCAGTACGGCCGTTCCAAGGTCGAGGCGATGGCCGAAAGGTGCCGCGCGATCAATCCGCTGATCACCGCCGAGTCGGTGGCGAGCTTCGTCACTCCGTCCAACTTGTCCGAGATGCTCGATCGCGGCTTCGACCTGGTCGTGGATGCCTGCGACAGCTTCCGCACGAAGGTCGAGATGGCCGCCTGGTGCCGGCGTCGCAAGGTGCCGCTGATCGTGGTGGGTTCCGCCGGTGGACGTACCGATCCGACGCTGGTGCGCGTGCGCGACCTCTCGCGCACCGAGCACGACGCGATGTTGGCGCTGGTGCGCAAGAAGCTGCGCGGTGAGTTCAACTTCCCGAAGAACGCCGATCGCTACTTCGGCATTTCCGCGATCTATTCGTTGGAGAACGTGCGTTATCCGCAAGCCGACGGCACGGTGTGCGGCGTGCGTCCGCAGGTCAACGGCGAGGCCGCGCTGAAGCTCGATTGCGGTGCCGGATTGGGCGCTGCGACCCACATCACCGGCACGTTCGCCTTCGCGGCGGTGGGCAAGGCGCTGGAATTGCTGCTCAAGCCGCGCCGGTCGGTTGCGCACCACAGCGTGTAGGCGGGCTGTAGGGCGCGCTTAAGCCCGCTTCAGCTTTGCGTCCATGAGAACAGGCCGAGGTCGGCCTACGCGTCAGGCTGCCAATCGAAACAGCCGCTCCGCATTGGCGCTGGTCGCCGTGGCGAGTTCACCCGCGGCGATCCCGCGAAGCCCGGCGATGACCTCGCACACCGTGGCCAAACGCGCCGGCTCGTTGCGCTGGCCGCGTATGCCCGCATCGGGCTGATCGGGCGCATCGGTTTCAAGCAGCAGGTATTCGATCGGCATCGACGCCGCGAGCCGGCGCAGGCGGTTGGCGCGGTCGTAGGTGACCGGGCCGCCCAAGCCGAGCAGGAATCCGGATTTCCACAGTTGCCGCGCCTGCTCCTCGCTGCCCGAGTAACTGTGCACGACACCACGCAAACCACCGATC
>DATDBD010000300.1:0-17370 GCA_036525015.1 Lysobacter sp. | reverse complement strand
CCATGCCATCGCGACCTACGTCTGGGGCGATCCACAATCGCAGCCCTACGTGCTGTTCGCGCACGGATGGTCCAGCCATGGCACGCGCATCGCGGCATGGCTACCCCGGTTGCTGGCCGATGGCTATGCGGTCGTCGCATTCGACCAACCCGCCCATGGCCGCAGTCCCGGCCGCCAGGCCACGCTGCCGGACTTCACCCGCCATCTGCTGGCGGTGGGCCAGCACTACGGCCCCGCCGTTGCAGTGATCGGCCACTCATTGGGCGGAGCGGCCACCATGCTGGCGATGGCGAAGGGACTTCAGGCCGGCCGTGCGGTGCTGATCGCCCCTGCCGCCGACCCGATCGCAGCCGCCGAACGCTTCGCCGACATGATGTGGATCGGAGCCAACCTGTGCGCGCGGATGTTCGCGTACTTCGAGCGCCGCATCGGCATCACCTTCGAAGAACAGCAGGCCCATCTCAATGCCCCCACCATCGGCCGGCCAGCGTTGATCGTCCACGATCTGGAGGATCGCGACGTGCCCTGGTCGGAAGGCGAGCGCTATGCGCGCTACTGGCCGGACTCGCGCCTGCTGACCACGCGTGGCCTGGGGCATCGCCGGGTGCTGGACGATAGCGAAGTCATTGCCGCAGGCGTGCGCTTCCTGCGTGGGGAAAACGTCGGTGAACATCTGGTGTCGTCCCCCAACCTGCCCTTCGGCGTGGCCTGAACGGTCCGTTCGTTGCCGGGGTGGTCGGCAGGCTCTAAGCTCTGCGATTGCCCTCAAAGCATCAGCACAACGGCGCCTGATCGGCGCCGTTGTGCTGAGGGGACCCACCACAGGCCACCGAATGCATGCAGTCTTCTCCATCGACGTCCACGCAACCCGGACAACAACCCGTGACTGACGCGACGCTCCTCCAGTCCGTGCTGGATACCCAGCCGCACGCCATCGTGGAGCGCGAGGGCGTGCGCTACACCCTGCTCGGCACCGCGCACGTGTCGCAGGCCAGTGTCGATGCGGTGCGCGACGCGATCGGCAGCGGCACCTTCGACGCGGTGGCGGTCGAACTGGACGCCCCGCGCCTGCAGGCGCTGACCGATCCGGACGCGCTGGCCCGTCTCGACCTGATCGAGGTCATCCGCACCGGCAAAACCGCGCTGTTCGCCGCCAATCTTGCGTTGGCCGCCTATCAGCGTCGCCTCGCCGAGCAGCTTGGCATCGAGCCCGGCGCGGAACTCAAGCGCGCGGTGATGGAAGCACGCCAGCGCGAGTTGCCCGTGCACCTGATCGACCGCGACGTCGGCCTGACTTTCAAGCGCGCTTCCCATCGTCTTGGCTGGTGGTCGCGCGCCAAGCTCGGCGGTGGCCTGCTGACGGCGCTATTCGTCGACGAGGAAGTCGGGCACGACGAAATCGAGAAGCTCAAACAGGGCGACATGCTGGAGTCCAGTTTCGGCGAGTTCGCCAGCGACAGCCCCGAGCTCTATGACACCGTGATCGCCGAGCGCGACCGCTACATGGCCGCGCGCCTGCGCGAGAGCCATGGCCCGGCGCGCGAAGTCCTTGCCGTGGTCGGTGCCGGCCATCTGCAGGGCCTGGCGCGCCACCTGCGCGAGGAAGTCCGCCCTGCGGAAGCGATCCGCGAGGAACTGGAAGCGCTGCCGAAAAAGAGCGACATCCCGTGGTTCACGATCGTCTTGTCGGTGTTCGTGCTGGGCGGCTTCGCCTGGGGCTTCTGGCGCGGCGGCCTGGATGTCGGCTCCGACCTGCTGCTGCAATGGGTGTTGGCGACCGGCGTGCTCGGTGCGATCGGCTGCGCCATCGCCGGCGGCCATCCGCTCAGCATCCTGGTGGCGTTCATCGCCTCGCCGATCACGCCGCTGCATCCAGCCCTGGCCTCGGGCACGCTCAGTGCACTCACCGAAGCCTGGATACGCAAGCCCACTTACGCCGACTTCATGGCGCTGCGCGACGACGTGCAGCACTGGCGAGGCTGGTGGCGCAACCGTGTGGCGCGCGTACTGCTGAACTTCTTCCTGACCAGCCTGGGCACCGCGATCGGCGTGTGGACCGGCGGCCTGCGGATGCTGGGCAAGCTGGTCGGCTGACCCGCGGCTACATCGCCGGGACCAAAAAAAAACGGGAAGGCATTGCCTTCCCGTTTTCGTTTAGTCCAACCGCTGGATCACTCCGCCTTCAACGCCGCCACTGCCGCTGCAGGCACCGCGCCGTCCTTGCCGCGAGCGCGGCGCGCGAGGCGCGCCGTGCCGTTACGCAGGTCATCGAGGAGGGCGTAGATCGTCGGCAGGAACAGCAGGCTGACGATCGTCGAGAACGCCAGGCCACCGGCGATCGCACGCGCCATCGGGTAGTACGCCGGGCCGTCCCCGCCCATCTGGGTGGTGGTCATCGCGATCGGGACCATCGCCAGGATCGCCGTGCCCATCGTCATCAGGATCGGGCGCAGGCGTTCGCGGCTGCCCTCGACCAGCGCGTCGGTGCGCGACAGGCCACGCCGGCGCAGGTTGTTGATGTGCTCGATCATGACGATGCCGTTGTTCACCACCACGCCCATCAGCACCAGGATGCCGATGAAGGCCATGATGTTGAACTCGGTGCCTGTCAGCCAGAACAGCCAGAACACGCCGAACACCGAGAACAGCACGCCGCTCATGATCGCCGAGGGGAACAGCAGCGACTCGAACACCGCCGCCATCACCACGTAGATCATGATCAGCGCGATCAACAGGTTGAACATCATCTGCTTGTTGGCTTCGGCCTCGTCCTCGAAAGCGCCGCCCTCGAACGTGTAGCTGTAGCCGGCCGGGAACGAAATCGCCTTGAGCGTGGCCTCCATCGCCTTGCGCGCTTCGGGCACGGTGGCCTTTTCACCCAGGTTGGCCTGGATGGACACCGTCGTTTGCCGGTTGGCACGCTGAATCTGCGTCGCCGACGGCCGCACCGCCACTTCGACCATCGCCAGCAGCGGCACCGTCCGTCCGTCTGGTGCGCGCACCGTGAAGCTGGCGATGTCCTCGACGCCGAACTGCTCGGCGCCGGCAAAACGCACCCATACCGGCACCTCTGTCTCGCCGCGGCGGAACTCGCGCAGCGGCGCACCGCGCAACGCCAGGCCGACGAAGCTGGCCACCTGCTGCGCACTGAAACCAAACGAAGCCGCACGATCGCGATCGACTTTCACCGCCAGCTCGCTGTTCTGGTCGCCGGTGTTGACGCGCACGTCGCGCAGCTCCTTGCGCCGCGCCAGGATCGGCACGATGTCGTTGGCCAGTTCGACCAGTGTCTGCGACGAGTCGCCGACCAGCTGCACCTGCACGTTCTCACCCGGCGGGCCGCCGCCGCCCGGACCGCCCTGGTTGCCGATGCCAATACTGGCGCGGGCCGACTTGGGCAGCTCCTTGCGGATCTTCTCGACCAGCGACTTGGTGTCGTCGACCTCGTCCATGTTGAAGGTGATGCGGGTGCCGCCCCAGCCCTGCTCGCTGTAGTAGGAGTAGACCTGGGTCAGGTGGTACTGCTTGCGGCGGGCATCGAGGAACTTCTCGATATTGAGGATCTCGGCCGACATCTGCTCCTTGGTATAGGCCCCCTTCCACTGGTAGTAGATGTTCGCTTCGTCGCCGTCGTCGCCGCCGAACATGTTCTTCTTGGTCAGGATCATCGGCACGATGCTGACGGCGATGATCAGCAGGATGCCCAGGATGCTCTTGCCGCGATGTTCCAGGGTCCAGCGCAGCAGTCCGGCGTAGCGGCGCTGCAAGCGCGGGATCAGGCCGCTCTCCGAGCGCACCGCCGGCGGCGTCTTCATCCGCGCCGACAGCATCGGGATCAGGCTGACCGCGACCAGCCACGACGCCAGCAGCGACACCGAGATCGTGATCGCGATCTGCGACAGGTAGATGCTGAGGAAGTTGCGCTGGCCGAACAGGTTGGGCAGGAACACGATGCAGTGGCACAACGTGCCCGCCGACAGCGCGATGGCCACGTGCTTGGTGCCCAGGATCGAGGCCAGCACCGGCTGATCGGGCATGCGCTCGCGTTCCTGGTAGATGCTCTCCACCACGACCACGGCGTTGTCGACCAGCATGCCGACCGCCAGCAGCAGGCCCATCATCGTCAGGATGTTGAGCGTCACGCCGGTGAAGTACATGAAGCCCAGCGTCATCACGAAGCAGATCGGGATCGCCAGCGTCACCATCGCCGTCGACGGCCAATGGCGCAGGAAGAAGAACAGCACCGCGATCGACAGCACCAGGCCGATGCCGCCCGCTTCAGCGAGCTCGAGCAGCGACTTGGTGACGTTCTCGCCCTGGTTGTCGATGATGATGATGCGCAGGTCGCTGAGTTCGGGCCGCTTGCGGATCGTCTCGACCTCGGCCAGCGCCTTGCTGGAGACATCCACCAGGTTGGCGTTGCGTTCCTTGTAGATGTCCAGGCCGACGGCCGGACGCCCGTCGAGGCGGCGGCCGTAATTCATCCGGGCCGGCTTCAGCCGCACGTCGGCGATGTCGCCCAGCCGCGTGCCCTTGCCGTCGATCACAAGGTCGCGCAACTGCTGCAGGTCGGTGATCTCGCCGACCGGCTGCACGCGCAGACGCCGCCCGCCGTCGTCGATCTGCCCGGCAGATACCGAGAAGTTCACCGCCTGCAGGCGCGTGTTGAGGTCGTTGATGCTGAGGTTGTGCGAGGTCAGACGATCGGGATCGATGGCGATCTCGACCTCGTTCGGCGCCGCACCGGTCACCTCCACCCGCGCCACGCCCGGGATGCGTTCGATCCGCCGCTTGAACTCGCGGTCGATCATGTCGTACGCACCGGTCAGGTCGACCTTGCTGGCCAGACGCACCCGCAAAACCGGCTCGTCGGTCGTGGAGAACTTGAACACGTTGTAGCGCTGCAAGTCTTCCGGCAGCTGGTCGCGGATCGCGTCGATGCGCTCACGGGCCTCGGATGCCGCGATGGCGGCATCGCGGTTCCAGTCCGAGAACTGCATGAAGATTTCCGCGCCGTCGCCACGCGCATTGGCATCCATGCGCTTGATGCCGGTCATCGTCGACAACGCTTCTTCCACCGGCCGCAGCACGGTCCGCTCGACCTCCTCGGGCGTGGAGCCGGTGTAGGGCAACTGCACGAAGATGAAGGGCGGGGAGACCTCGGGGAAGGCCTCCAGTGGCAGGCGCACCGCCGCGATCAGACCGATCACGAACAGCGACACGAAGAACATGATCGCCGTGACCGGCCGCTTGATGCTGAGCTCCGCAATCGTCATGTCAGCGTGCTCCTCAAGCCGGCTCGACCTGGCCGTCGTCGCGGTCGTCCGACGTGTCGTCGTCCGATGCGATCTTGGCGTGGGTGCGACGGGCGCGAGCGACGTAATAGTCGTCGGCGCGACGATCCAGCAGGTCGTAGACCACCGGGATCACCACCAGCGTCAGCAGCGTCGACACCAGCAGGCCGCCGATCACCGTGATCGCCATCGGCGAGCGCACCTCGGCACCCTCGCCCATTGCCACCGCCAGCGGCAGGAAGCCGAACAGGGTGCAGGTCGTGGTCATGACGATGGGGCGCAGGCGCGAGCGAGCGCCTTCGACCAGCGCCTCGCGCTTGGCCACGCCGGCCTCGCGCAACTGGTTGACCTTGTCGACCAGGATGATCGCGTTCTTCACCACCAGGCCGACCAGCAGGATCAGGCCGATGAAGACCACCACCGACACCGGCGAGTTGGTCACCAGCAGCGACAGCACCGCACCGACCAGGGCCAGCGGGATGGTGAACAGGATGACGAACGGGTGCAGCAGCGATTCGAACTGCGAGGCCATCACCAGGTAGACCAGGAAGATCGCCAGGCCGAACGCGAACATCAGCGAGTTCACCGATTCGGCCAGTTCCTCGCCCTGTCCGCCGATGTGCATGCCCACGCCGGCGCCGAGCGGCTGCTTGGCCACCATGTCCTGCACCTCGCTCACGGCGTTGCCCAGGTCGATGTCGCGCAGGTTGGCCGAGACGATCGCCACACGCACCTGGTCGGCGCGGTGGATCTCGCTGGGACCGGTGGTCGAGATCACGTCCGCCACGGAGTCCAGCGTCACCGGGCGATTGCTACCCGGATTGACGATCAGGCGGCGAATGCTCTCGACCGAAGCGCGGTCGGATTCCTGTGCACGCACCAGCACGTCGATCTTGCGGTCACGGAAGCTGTAGCGCGTGGCGACGTCGCCGCGCACCTTCTTCACCACCACGTCGGCGATCTGGCGAGTGGTCAGGCCCAGCGCACCGGCACGATCCTGGTCGAAGCGGATCTGGATCTCAGGGAAACCCTCCTCCACCGTCGACTTGACGTCGGCGTAGTGCGGATTGCTTCGCAGCAGGGCCGCCATGCGCTGTCCGGCCTTCTGGATGCCCTCCAGGTCCTGTCCACGCAGTTCGATTTCCAGCGGCGTGGAGAAGCTGAAGAGCTCCGGACGGCTGAAGTCGACCTGCGTACCCGGATGCGCCTTCATCGTCTCGCGGAGGCGTTCGGTTTCGCGTGCCTCGACTTCCTCGCTGCCGCCATCGGCCATCACGATCGAGAGCTTGCCGATGTTCTCGCCGCTCTCGGTTGGGTTGGCGTCCAGACGCGTGCCGCTGCCGCTGACGCCGTAGAGCGTGCGGATGCCGTCGTCCTTGGCGTGCTTGCTCTGCAACTCGCGCACGAGTTGGTCGGTATCGCGCAGCGGCGTACCCGGAGGCAGCTTGACCGTCATTTCGAAGCGGTCCTGCGCCAACTGCGGGATCAAGTCGGCGCCGAGCATCGGCACGGCCAGCAACGTGAGCGCGAACGCAACGGCCGCGGTACCCAGCACCAGCCACGGCTTGCGCAGAGCGTTCGGCAGCAGCTTGAGGTAGGCGCTTTCGGCACGGCCGTAAGGCGCCATTGCCAGGTCGCTGAACTTGCGCATCACCGGGCCGACGACCGCGGACAGGCCGCGCCAGGCACGAACGATGATCCAGGCGAAACCGAAGGCCGCGCCACGGGTCCCCACGCCGATGCCGTGCTCGACCGCGGCGATGGGCTTTTGCAGCTTCGAGGTGGGCTGCCAGCGCGGATGCGGCTCCTCTTCCGGGAACGCCATCGGCGGCTGCCCCTTCAGTGCACTGAGCATCGGGATCAGCGTCATCGACACGACCAGCGAGATGCCGATCGCCAGCGCCACGGTCAGTGCCTGGTCACGGAACAACTGCCCCGCGATGCCCTGCACGAACACCAGCGGCAGGAACACCGCAATGGTGGTCAAGGTGGAAGCGACCACAGCCATGCTCACTTCGCGCGTGCCGACGATGGCGGCCTCGAGAATCCCGAGTCCGCGCTCGCGTGCCTTGGCGATGCTTTCCAGCACCACGATCGAGTCGTCGACGACCAGGCCGGTGGCCAGCGCCAGGCCGCCCAGCGACATGACGTTCAGGCTCAGGCCCATCTGTCCCATGAAGAAGAACGTGGCGATGATCGAGACCGGCAGCGACAGGCTGATCACGAACGTGCTCCAGCCATCGCGCAGGAACAGGAAGATGATCAGGATCGCCAGCATGCCGCCGATCACCGCGTCCTTCTTGACGTCGCTGATGGCGTGGCGGATGAACTGCGACTGGTCGTCGGTCGTGGTCAGTTCCACGTCCGGCGGCATCTGCGTCTTGATCTCCTCCAGGCGCTTCTGGATGGCATCAGCGGTGGCGACGGTGTTCGCGTCGCCTTCCTTGTAGATGGCCAGCTCGACCGCTTCCTTGCCGCCCAGGCGGATGATCGCCTCACGCTCCTTGAAGCCTTGGCGGACGTCGGCAATGTCCTTCAGGCGCACCGGCATGCCGCCGGCGATCGAAGCGCTGGACGACGAGTTGGCGCTCTGCACCGATGCGGCCGCCGCCATGGCTGCGGCCGAACCGGTCTGAGCCGCAATCGCCGACATCTGCGCCGCGGCGCTGGCGGCCGCGGCATTGCCCGAGCTCTGCGTGGTGACCAGCATCTCGCGCATTTCCGGCACGCTGGCGAACTGATTCACCGTACGCACGAGGTAACGCTGCGAGCCTTCCTCCAGGCGACCGCCGGAGACGTTGATGTTCTCCTGCTGCAGGCGCTGGATGACGGTGTCGATCGGCAGGTTCAGCTGCGACAGCTTCTGCTGGTCGATGTCGACCTGGATCTCGTCCTCCAGGCCGCCGCCGACCTTGACCGCGGCCACGCCCTCGACCGGCTCGAGCTTCTTCTTCAGGTCGTCGTCGGCGTAACGGCGCAGCATCGTGAGCTGGCGCAGCGCTTCGGCTTCATTGACGTGGTCGCCCTTGCTCGACAGCGCGAGGCGAAGGATCGGTTCGGTCGACGGATTGAAGCGCAGCAGCACCGGCGCCTTGGCCTCCAGCGGCAGCTGCAGGACCTCCATCTTGTCGCGCACCTCCAGGCTGGCCTGGTCCATGTCGGTGCCCCAGGCGAACTCGAGCACGACGTCGCTCTGGCTGGTACGCGAGACCGACTTGAGCTTGCGCAAACCCTTGACCACGCCGACGGCTTCTTCCACCGGCTCGCTGATCAGGGTTTCGATTTCCGCAGGTGCGGCACCGGTGTACTCGGTGCGCACGGTCAATGTGGGATAGCTGAGGTCGGGTAGCAGGTTGACCTTGAGGTCGCCCAGCGCGATCAACCCGAACAGCACGAAGGTGAGTGTCACCATCGCCACCGTTACACGGCGGCGCGTGGAGAACTCGACCAGGTTGAAGCCTGGTGCGTTCGCGAAATGCTTCACGGTGAGTCTCCGCGATTACTGCTTTTTGGTTTCGGTCGTATCGGCTGCGGCGACTTTCTTCGCCCCCGGCTGGCCGAGCACCTGCACCACGGTGCCGTCGCGCAGCGCGGTCTTGCCGGCAACGACCACCTGGTCGCCTTCCTTCACGCCGGTGCGGATTTCCGCCCAGGAACCGTCGAGGTATCCGAGCTTGACCGGCACGCGCTTGGTCTTGTCGCCATTGACCACCACGAACACGGCCGGATCGCCGTCGTCTTCCAGCAGTGCCACGCGCGGCACCACCAACGCGTCGGCGCGCTGGTCGTAATCGATCTTGATGCGGCCGAACATGCCCGGCTGCAGCACGCCGCCGCCGGTGAAGGCGCAGACCACGCGGAACGTGCCGCTGCCCGAATCAACGACCGGCGCAACGCGATCGACCGTGCCGGTGAACACCTTGCCCGGCAACGCGTCGACCTGCATGTGCACCGGCAGACCGGCCTTCAGCGTCGCCAGTTCGCGCTCGGGGACGTTGAGCGTGGCCTCCAGCCGCGAGGTGTCGACGATGCGGAAGATCGGTGTGTTGATCTGCACGAAGTTGCCGGTCTTGATCGAACGCGAGGCGATCACGCCGGAGATCGGCGCTTCGACGTTGGCGTACGACAATTCCAGATTGGCCATGTGATTGGCCGCGCGCGCTTCTTCTAAGTCGTAACGCAGCTGGTCGTTGTCGTTGGCGCTGAGCAGCTTCTGGTCGGCCATCTGCTTGGCACGGGCGTAGTTGGCCTCCAGCTTGCGCATCTGCGCGGCGGTCTGGGCGGCCTGCAGCTGTGAACGGGCGGAGTCCAGGCGGACCAGGGTCTGACCGGCGCTGATGTGCTGGCCTTCCTCGACCATGACTGCCAGGGCCACGCCGGACGTCTTGGCGACAACCTGCGACTCGCCCACCGGCTCAAGCGGAGCGGTGCCGGTATAGCTGGCGGCGACGGGACGACGCGAGGCCTTGGCGACTTCGACCGGAACCGCTTCGGGCCCCTTGTCCTTGCCTTCCTTGGCCTGCGCTTCCCCGGCTCCACCCTCGCCCTTGCAGGCGGCCAGCATAAGCAGGCAGGGCAGCAGGACGGCAGCGGCACGCACGCTGCGATTTCGGGTGAGATGACGCATTCGAATGGACCCCAATGGCTGAATTCCGGGCTTTGTGCCGGTGTTGTATGAAGGTATATCACCACCCTCGGGGCACACATCCGCCGAAGGTCATGGTGACTGGAGCCATGCACTCGCGGGACCGGCTGCCGGGAGCGAGGCATGGCTCACTCCATCATTGATGCGCGATGAGACGACTTCGTTGCATCGGCATCGCACGTTATACTCCACCGCTTAATGCGCGGCCTTAACCGCGCTGCCCGCTACAACACCCTTCGCTAGCCATTTCGAGATTGCGGACTACGACATGATGCGACCGCTGATGATCGCCGCCTGCTTCGCCCTGACCACCGTTGCGTCCGTCGCATCGGCCCAGGAAGCGGCCCAGGCCACCCCGGCTCCTGCCGCCACGGCCGCTACTGCCATCAAGGGCAACGCCGACAAGGGCCGCCAGCTCACCTACACCTGCCAGGGCTGCCACGGCGTCACCGGCTACAAGAACGCCTATCCGAACTACCACGTGCCGAAGATCGGCGGCCAGTCGGCCGAGTACCTGACCAGCGCGCTGACCGAGTACAAGAAGGGCGCCCGCAAGCATCCGACGATGCAGGCCCAGTCCCAGAGTTTCTCGGACCAGGACATCGCCGACATCGCCGCGTTCCTTTCGACCCTGAAGTGAGTGAGCAGAAGTCCATGACGATCAAGAACCTCGCCATTGCCCCTGCTCTGCTGGTGCTGGCCGTCGCCCTGACGGCGTGCTCCGGCGGCGACACGCCGGCCGAGCACTCCGCGGCCGACCGCGCCGAAGGCCACAGCTCCTCTTCCGCCGGCCTGCCTGCCGGGCACATCGCCGCCGGCGAAAAGCTCGCCGGCACCAAGGGCGCAACCGGCCAGTCCTGCGTCGACTGCCACGGCGCCGAAGGCAACGCGCCGATCGCCGAGACCTATCCCAAGCTTGCCGGCCAGTACTACGACTACATCGCGCATGCCTTGCAGGCCTATCGCTCCGGCGACCGCGAGCATGCGCTGATGTCCGGCCAGGCCAAGGAGCTGTCCGATCAGCAGATCGCCGACCTGGCCGCCTATTTCGGTTCGCGCAACAGCAACCTGCGCGACCTGAAGGGCGCGCACTGATACACGCACCGCTCCTGTAAGCATCGCTCCAGCACGACAAAAAAGGCTCGCATCGCGGGCCTTTTTCTTTACCGATGCGCCCGACTTTCAGCCGTGCGACGGAACCGGCAACGCAGTCAGGGCTTCACGCTGCCGTTGTCCTCCTGCAGCGCGGGCTTGAACGGGATATCCGGCGGCGGCCTGGCGCCGGCCGGCTGCTCGTTGAGGTTGGGATCGACGATGCCGCAACCGCCGCCGAACGCGAGCAGCGTCACATCGCACACGATGCGTTTGCTGCTGCCGGGGATCGGGATCAACACGCGCCTGATGCTCTTGCGCACCCACTCCTGCAACAGCGTCTCGCTGGGCCGCCAGTATTTGTCGAACGCGGTCGGTTCGTAGTCCGTGGGCTTTCGCTTGAGCCAGGTGCCAGCCCGGTCCAGGTCCTTGATCTCCTCGGTCACGGTGCCTGGCGGTTCGCCGGGGGCGGCAGATCCGGGTGTTTCGGCCACGCGTACGCTGCCGTCCGGGTTGTACAGGCCGGGTTGCTGCCCGCTCGGACCGCCGGGGCGGTCGCGGGTGCTGTCACCCCAATCATCGCCACGGGTGGGACTTGGCCACCCGCCCGGTGCGGCCACCGGCTTGGGGCCAGTGCCGGCAGTCGCGGACGGACGCGCGGGCGCGGTTTGCGCAGACGCCTGTTGTGCGCTGGCAGCACCTGGCGCGGTCGATGCCGGCGCGGTGGAGGCCGTGGGCGCTGGTGCCGCGGGCGCGGCGTCGGGTGCTGCTGCCGTGGCCGAAGGCGCCGCCGCCGTGGCAGGAGCCGGCGCCTGCGGGGTCGGGATTTCGGCGGTACGCACGCTCGGGATGGTCGCGCGCAATTCCGGAGCAGCCGAGGGCGGCGGCGTCACTTCGGGCAGCGACGGCCGCGGCAACGGCACCGGAATTTCGCGCGCGGCCACTTCCGGCACACGGGCGGATATCGTCGGAGCCTCGATCGCTCGCTGCGGGATTTCCCGCGCCCGGGCCTGTAGCGGTTCGGGGACTTCGACCGCCTGGACTTTGCGCGGTTCGACGCTCAGCTCCGGAGAGGCGACGGCCGGCTCCTCGACTCGGCGCCGTGTCGGCGGCAGCACGAACACGGTGGGCGCGCTGGGAACGGGTTCGCTGACCGTCACCGGTTGTTCGGCCGTGGGTGCGGGTTCGGGCACATCGCGCTGAACCACTTCGGGGGGCGGCATGTCCAGGCTGGGGACCATGTCCGGCTGTGCCACGTTCGTTTGCGGCGCGGCAACCGCAGGCGCCTGGCCAGGCGCGGCGGGTTTCGCGATGGGCTGCCGTTGCACCGGGGCCGCAGGCGCGGCGGGCTGCACCGGTCCTCCAGCCTCCTGGGGCGTGCCTTGGCCGATGTACTCGACCTGCACGACGTTGTCGCCCTGGGCCGGCGTCCCCAGCGCCATGAAACGCAGGTACATCAGCCAGATCAGCAGCGCACCAAAAAAAAGGTGCCACAGTGCCGACACGATGCCGGCCACCCAGCGGACCTTGCGTTCCTCGGGCTCGGGCGGATGCCACTGCTGGCGCCACAGCGTGGCGAAGGCCTGCCATCGCGTCAGCTCATCGGCGCGACGGGGCGGCACGGTCAATGGACGCTGCAGGAACTCCGCGACGATCGCATCGCTGGTCGCGCCGGTAATCGCCCCCGCCCGCTCGCGCATCTGCTCGAACCAGCGCTGCCAGCCTGGCGGGAATTCACCGGCGGGACGCCGCGGCTGCGGCGAGCGCAGCAGCATGCGTCGCTGCAGGGCTAGGATCAGATCGGCGGCGGAGAACATCTACGTCGCCGGGCCCGTATCAGGCCGCGTTGTCGCGGCGGATGTAGGGGGCCTCGCCCGTATCGTGGTCCGTGGCGTCACGCACCGCGGTCACACCGGGTACCTTGCTCAGCAGTGTCTTTTCGATGCCCTGCTTCAGGGTCACATCGGCCATGCCGCACCCGTGGCAGCCACCGCCGAAGCGCAGCACGACCACGCCATCGGCGGTCACTTCCTGCACCTCGACATGGCCGCGATGCGAGGCAAGCTGGGGATTGATTTCCTGCTCGACGATCCAGTGCACGCGCTCGACCAGCGAGGCGGATTCGACAGGCGCTTCGCCCTTGATCTTGGGCGCACGGATCTGCAGCTGGCCACCGGTGGCCTGGGTCTCGTAGTCGATCTCCGCACCGTCGAGATACGTCACGCTGGGCGCGTCAAGCCAAAGGGTGAACCCGTCGCAGTCGATTGCCCATTCGTCGCCCTGCAAATCGCCAGGCTCGGCGAACTCCAGGCGGACATCGGCCCGGGGCGTCCCGGCATGGACCGCCGACAGCCGGACGCCCAGGCCCGGCAGGGCCTCGCGCTCGATCAGCTTGCGGAAATGGGTCTGGGCGGATTCGGAAATGTTGATCATGGCGCTATTCTACCGAGGTCCGCGCGACCGTATGGCGCGCCTGCATTCCACGACCACGACGGATGTGTTCCATTCAGTCGGTGCGTCCGCCGCCAGGAAACCAGCATGAACGATCTCGTCCCCCTCGCCCAGGCCCACTGTACCGCCCGCCGCGGTAGCGAGCACCGGCTCAGCGAGGCGCGCGTGCGCGAACTCATGCCAGAGATTCCCGGCTGGGAGGTGGTCGAGGACGGCCATGCGCTCTCCAAGACCTTCAGTTTCAAGAACTACTACGAAACGATGGCCTTCGTGAATGCCCTGGCGTACATGTCCCATCGCGAAGACCACCACCCCGACCTCGGGGTGCATTACAACCGTTGCGTCGTGCGCTATTCGACCCACGACGTCGGCGGCCTCAGCGAGAACGACTTCATCTGTGCGGCCAAGGCCGAGGAGCTGTCGTCATGAAAGCCCCCGCTATACCCGATCGCCGGGGTTCCCGCGGCGCTACCGTTGCCGTTGCCCTGATCGGATCCGCCCTGTCGCTGGGCGGATGCCAGAAGGCCGCACCGCCGCCGCCCGTGACGACCACCCGTCCGATGGCAATCGACACGCCGCCGCCGGTCTACCCGGCCGAACTGGCCTGCGAAGGCACGGGCGGCCAGGTACTGCTGATGCTGACCATCGGCGTGGAAGGCAAGCCGACCGAAGCGCGGATGCTGCGCAGCAGCGGCGTCGCCGCGCTGGACGCCGCGGCACAGGACGCCATACGCAACTGGCGATTCGAGCCCGCCAAGGTCAACGACAGCCCGCAACCGGCGAAGATCAATGTCCCGATTACGTTCACCCCGCCGGCAATACGCCCCGCGGAGTGCTTCGTGCTTGACGAGAAGCGCAAGGACAAGCTCTGAGGCCGCTCGCCCGACCCGATCTCACGCGGTTTGATCACCGGCCCGGTCAGGCCAGGCGGTCCAGCACGTCGATCAGTTCCGGCGCCAGCGGGGCGATGAGCAGGTAAGGTTCGCGTCCACCATCGAGCGCGAACTCCAGCGTCGAGGCATGCAGGAACATGCGTTTCAGCCCGACCTGTTCGCGCAGGCGCTTGTTGACCGCGGGATCGCCGTACTTGTCGTCGCCGGCAATCGGGTGACCGATGTGCTGGGAGTGCACGCGGATCTGATGGGTGCGGCCGGTCTCGATGCGCACCTCGCAGTAGGACTGGCCACCGCGACGCTCGAGTACCTTGAAGTGGCTCAAGGACGCCTTGCCCGCGGCATTGACCTGCACGTGCCGCTCGCCGCCCTGACGCAGGCCGACGTGCAGGGGCGCATCCACCGTCATCACGCCATCGGGCATGCGGCCGGTCAGCAGTGCGAGGTAGCGCTTGGCTATGCCCCTGCCGTTGACGGCAGTGTCCTCGCGCATCAGCGCCTGCAGCTCGGTCAGGGCCGAGCGTTTCTTGGCCACGACCAGCAGGCCCGATGTGTCACGGTCGAGGCGGTGCACCAGTTCCAGGGACTGGCCCGGACGCAGGGCGCGCAGGGTCTCGATGGCGCCGAAGCTGATGCCGCTGCCGCCGTGGCTGGCGACGCCGGCGGGCTTGTTCAGGGCCAGCAGGCGGGCATCCTCGAAGACGATGGCCGAGTCCAGGGCGTCCATGAACCCTTTCGGCGGTGCCGCTTTCTCGCCCGCCTCGGCCAAGCGCACCGGAGGAATCCGCACCTCGTCGCCTGCGGCCAGCTTGCGCTCGGCCTTGGCGCGACCGCCGTTCACGCGGACCTGGCCGGACCGCACTAGCTTGTAGACGAGTGAACGCGGCGCGCCCTTGAGCTGGCCGAGCAGGAAATTGTCGAGGCGCTGTCCGTCGCGATCTTCCGGGACGCGCACGGTACGCGCCCCGGAGGCCGCTGTTGAGGAAACTGAATGGGTCATCCGGGAGGGGTTATCTGTTACACTCGCGACGCGAGATAAGGTTTTGATTTCGCAGGAAGTTGTTACTGATGGGCCGAAAGCCCTTTCCTGCGATTCTGGTCCGCGTCTAACCACTGCCCACGGGGCAGCCATGTTAGCAAGCGCAGCCCGGCGGAACCGACCCTCGCGCGGCGGGTCAAACCCACCGTGATGAACATCGCCCCGTGCGGCGCCCGCGCCGCCGGCCTGTAGTACGAACACAATTTAGAGAGAAGCGCTCCCGCGGCGTGCCGTGGTGTCGTAGCGCTGGAAAACTTGAAGCCGCCGCGCAGGCCCCCCCCGCGCAGGCTGGCTTGCGGTATCCAGAGGCGAAACGCCCACGGCGTTCCGCGGCCGCAGAACGCGCATGCGTTCTGCGCCGACCACGCGCAGGAGCGCGCGAGGAACGCAAAATGAAGCGAATGCTGATCAACGCGACGCAGGCAGAAGAACTGCGCGTTGCCATCGTAGACGGCCAGACCCTGTACGACATCGACATCGAACAGCCGGCCAAGGAACAGAAGAAGTCCAACATCTACAAGGGCCGCATCACCCGGCTCGAACCCTCCCTGGAAGCCGCCTTCGTCGAATACGGCGGCGAGCGCCATGGCTTCCTGCCGCTGAAGGAAATCTCCCGCGACTACTTCGCGGCGGGCGTCGACCACAACAAGGCCGGGCTGCGCGAACTGCTGCGCGAAGGCCAGGAAGTGGTTGTCCAGGTCGACAAGGAAGAGCGTGGCAACAAGGGCGCCGCCCTGACCACGTTCATCTCGCTGGCCGGCCGCTACATGGTGCTGATGCCCAACTCGCCCACCGCCGGCGGCGTCTCGCGCCGCATCGAGGGCGACGACCGCGCGGCGCTGAAGCAGGCCATGGACAGCCTGAACATCCCCGACGACATGGGCGTGATCATCCGCACCGCCGGCGTTGGCCGCGATGCCGAAGAGCTGCAGTGGGACCTGGACTACCTGCTTCAGGTCTGGAAGGCGATCGCCGAGGCCGCGCTGACCAAGCCGGCGCCGTTCTTGATCTACCAGGAAAGCCGTCTGATCATCCGCGCCCTGCGCGACTACATGCGCCCGGACATCGGCGAGATCCTGGTCGATACCGACGAGATGTACGCCGAGGCGCGCGACTTCGTCGAACAGGTGATGCCGCACAACCTGCGCAAGCTGAAGAAGTACGGCGACGACACGCCGCTGTTCAACCGCTTCCAGATCGAATCGCAGATCGAGAACGCCTACGAGCGTGAAGTGCGCCTGCCCTCCGGCGGCGCGCTGGTGATCGACCAGACCGAGGCGCTGACCGCCATCGACGTCAACTCGGCGCGCGCCACCAAGGGCGGCGACATCGAGGAAACCGCGTTCAACACCAACGTGGAAGCGGCCGAGGAAGTCGCCCGCCAGATGCGCCTGCGCGACCTCGGCGGCCTGGTGGTGATCGACTTCATCGACATGGCGTCGAACAAGCACCAGCGCGATGTCGAGAACCGCCTGCAACACGCCCTCAAGCAGGATCGCGCGCGCGTCCAGATCGGCCGCATCTCCCGCTTCGGCCTGCTCGAACTGAGCCGCCAGCGCCTGCGTCCGTCGCTGGGCGAATCCAGCCAGATCGTCTGCCCGCGCTGCGAAGGCCACGGCCGCATGCGCAGTGTCGAGTCGCTGTCGCTGTCGATCCTGCGACTGGCCGAAGAGCATGCGATGAAGGAGAACACCGGCCAGGTGCTGGTGCAGGCGCCGACCGAGATCGCCAACTACCTGCTCAACGAGAAGCGCCGCGCGCTCAGCGAAATCGAGCGTCGCCACGATTCACCGATCGTCATCGTGTCCGATGAGCAGCTGCAAACGCCGCACTACGAAGTCACGCGCATTCGCGAGAACGAGTTGGGCGAGGAGTCGAACAAGCCCAGCTACCTGCGCAGCACGCCGCGCAAGCTGCCGACCTATGCTCTGACCAAGGCGCACCTGAACATCCCGG
>DATDBD010000299.1:0-5809 GCA_036525015.1 Lysobacter sp. | reverse complement strand
GCGGTCCCATCGAGCTGATCTGTGGCGACGCGTTCGCTTTGGACGAGGCGGCCTTGTCGGCGTGCGATGCGGTGTTCGATCGCGCGGCCCTGATCGCGTTGCCGCCTGAATTGCGTCGGCGCTATGTGCGCGAGCTCCATGCCCGCCTGCCGTCGCGGTGCCGGGGCCTGCTGATCACGCTGGAGTATCCGCAACACGAGAAGGACGGCCCGCCGTTCTGCGTGCGCGAGGATGAAGTACGCGAGCTTTATGGTCGCGACTGGGAAGTCGCTGCGCTGGAGCGTCGCGACATCCTGGATCAGCAACCGATCTTCATTGCCGAGGGCGTCACCGCGCTGGAGACGGTGGTGTATCGGCTGGACCGGCGCTGAGGGGAAAGCGGTCCTCGCTGCTCCCTCTCCCGTACGCGGGAGAGGGAGCAGCGAGGAGCAGCAATCCTCTCCGCGTCCGGCAACAGCGACCATCTAGCCCTCTCCCGCCTGCGGGAGAGGGGTTGCGCGAGCCGCGCGACAGTCACCCCAACGCCGCCTGGTGAACCCCCGCCACCGCCCGCCCCGACGGATCGGCCGCGTTCGCGAACGCCGCATCCCATGCGATCGCCGCCGGCGACGAGCACGCGATCGACTTTCCGCCCGGCACCGTCTCCGCGCAGGCCGCGCTGGGGAAGAACTGCTCGAAGATGTGGCGGTACAGATAGGCCTCCTTGGTCTGCGGCGGGTTGACCGGGAAACGGCTGGTGGCCGCGGCGAACACGCGGTCGCTGATCTGTGCCTGCGCATGCGCCTTGAGGCCGTCGATCCAGCCGTAGCCGACGCCGTCGCTGAACTGCTCCTTCTGCCGCCACAGGATTGAATCGGGCAGATAGCCTTCGAACGCCTCGCGCAGGATTGCCTTCTCGATGCGTCCACCACCGGCCATCTTGCTCTGGGCGTCCATGCGCATGGCCACGTCCAGGAACTCCACGTCCAGGAATGGCACGCGCGGCTCCACGCCCCAGGCCATCATCGACTTGTTGGCGCGCAGGCAGTCGTAGTTGTAGAGCGCATCGAGCTTGCGCACGGTTTCCTCGTGGAACTCGCGCGCGTTGGGCGCCTTGTGAAAGTACAGGTAGCCGCCGAACACTTCGTCGCTGCCCTCGCCCGACAGCACCATCTTCACGCCCATCGCCTTGATCCGGCGCGCCAGCAGGAACATCGGCGTGGAGGCGCGGATCGTGGTGACGTCGTAGGTCTCGATATGGCGGATCACCTCCGGCAGCACGTCGAGTCCTTCCTCGAACGTGTAGGTGAATCCGTGGTGGACCGTGCCCAGCGCCTCGGCCGCGACCTCGGCGGCCGCCAGGTCCGGCGATCCCTGCAAGCCGATCGCGAAGGAATGCAGGCGCGGCCACCAGGCTTCGGACTGGTCGTCCTCCTCGATGCGGCGGCGCGCGTAGCGTGCGGCCACGGCGGCGACCAGCGACGAATCCAGGCCACCCGACAACAGCACGCCATAAGGCACGTCGCTCATCAGCTGGCGATGCACGGCGCGTTCGAAGGCTTCGCGCAGTTCCTGCTTGCCGACCTCCACGCCCTGCGTGGTGTCGTAGTCGCGCCATGGCTTGACGTAATAGCGCACCAGCTCTGCAGTGGCGCTGTCGTAGTAGTGGCCCGGTGGAAACTGCGCGACGTCGGCGCAGGTATCGGACAGCGCCTTCATCTCCGAGGCCACGCACAGGCGTCCGTCGCGATCGTGGCCCCAATAGAGCGGGCACACGCCCATCGGATCGCGCGCGATGACGAAGCGCTGGCGCGCGCGGTCCCACAGCGCGAAGGCGAAGATGCCGTTGAGAGCGTTGAGCCAGCCGGCGATGTCGTCCCGCTCCCGGTACAGCGCGTTGATCACCTCGCAGTCTGAGCCGGTCTGGAACTCGTATGGCTGGGCAAGCTGCTTCTTCAGCTCGCGGTGGTTGTAGATCTCGCCGTTGACCGCCAGCACCAGCTCTGCGTCGGCCGAACGCAGCGGCTGCGAGCCGCCCGCTGGGTCGACGATGGCCAGACGCTCATGAACGAGGATCGCCCCTTCGTCCAGATGCACGCCGCTCCAGTCGGGACCGCGATGACGCTGGCGCTGGGACAGCTCCAACGCGCGTCGGCGCAGGGCCTGGACGTCGTCACCGGGTTGCAGGCCGAAGATGCCGAGGATCGAACACATGGGAGGACTCCTTGAGGGTGACGACGCGGGAAAAGGGATCGGGGATGCCAGAAACGAAAAAGCCCGCACTTCTCAGTGCGGGCTTCCTGGAACGATTAGGCTGTGTTGCGCGCGCTAATCGCCGGCCCGCGGGAGGCTGGCGTTATTGCGATTGTTATTGGTTGCGCTGTTCACCAGCAGGCCGGCCACGGGCATTCGGCCGCGGAGGGCGGCACGGGTCGCGTTGGCGAGGGCAGGAACGAAAGGCATGGACCGATCCTGCTTGAGGACGGCGCCGGTTGCAAGTGGCCGGCCAGCCCCCCGCCGTAGCCGCGAAGCCTTTGTGACATCGGCTAAGCTCGCGCGTCGGGGAGGACATCATGTCGAAATGGATCAAACGTAGCCTGTTGGCGCTGTTGCTGGTGTTGCTGGCCTTGTCTGCGACGGTGTGGTGGTTACTACGTGGCAGCCTGCCGCCGCTGCAGGGGGAACTCGCACTCGCCGGCCTGTCGGCGCCGGTTTCCATCGAACGCGACGCCCTCGGCGTCGTCACGGTCGATGCCGCCAACGAGAACGATGCGATGCGCGCGCTCGGCTACGTGCACGCGCAGGAGCGCTACTTCGAGATGGACCTGTTGCGCCGCACCGCGGCGGGCGAGCTGGCCGAACTGTTCGGGCCGATCGCCATCGACACCGACAAACAGCACCGCGTGCATCGCATGCGCGCCCGCGTGACGCGCAACCTCGACAGCATTCTCGGCGACAAGCGACCGATGGCGCAGGCTTATGTCGATGGCATCAACGCCGGACTGCATAGCCTCAGGACCCGTCCCTGGCCCTATCTGCTGCTGCGCAAGCAGCCCGCGCCGTGGCGCCTGGAAGACTCGGCGCTGACCGGTTACGCGATGTATTTCGACCTGCAGGATGCGGACAACACCCGCGAACTGGCGTTGTGGAAACTCCGCCCGCACTTGCCGCCGACGTTGTATGCCCTGCTGGCCCGCGACGGCACCAGCTGGGATGCGCCGCTGATCGGCGCAGCGCGTGGCGACGCGGTTCTGCCGGACGCGTCGGCGGTTGACCTGCGCAAGCTGCCGATGCCCGAAGGCGGCAAGCGTCCCGAAGTCCCGCAGCCGTCGGACGTGGGCAGCAACAACTTCGCCGTGTCGGGCGAGCTGACCGGCGATGGTCGCGCGATCATCGCCGACGACATGCACCTGGGTCTGCGTGCGCCCAACATCTGGTTCCGTGCGCGACTGCGTTATCCCGATACTCGCGCCGTGAACGGCCGCGTCGATGCCACCGGCTTCACCCTGCCCGGCCTGCCATCGCTGGTTGTTGGCAGCAACGGCCAAGTCGCCTGGGGCTTCACCAACAGTTATGGCGACTGGCTCGACTGGCAGCAGGAACCGGCCTGCGCGGCGCCCTGCGCCGACCGTCGTCGATTCGAGGAGCGCATCCGTGTTGCAGGCCAGGACGACACGATCCTGCCCGTCGAGGAGACTCAATGGGGCCCGATCCTGCATCGCAACGCCGACGGTAGCGCCTTGGCCCTCCGCTGGGTGGCGCACCAGCCCGGTTCGCTGACCTTGGGACTGAGCGATTTCCTGCATGCGCATTCGCTCGACGATGCGCTGCAGATGGCCGATCGCACGGCAATCCCGGGCCAGAACCTGGTGATCGGCGACCGCAGCGGCCGCATCACCTGGCGCCTGCTCGGACCGGCGCCGCTGCGTCCGCCGTCCTGCGATGCCGCCACCGTCATGGCAGCCGGTTCGTGCGCGCCATGGCCGATCACCACCGCCACCGGCATCGCACTGCCCGCCGGCTCGTTGCAGCGCCTGTGGACCGCCAATGCGCGTGTGGTCGACGGCGAACTGCTGGCGCGGATCGGCGATGGCGGTTATGCGAACGGAGCCCGCGCCCGGCAGATCCGCGACGACCTCTTCGCCAAGAAGAAGCTGACCGAACGCGACCTGCTTGCGATCCAGCTCGACGACCGTGCGTTGTTCCTGACGCGCTGGTGGCGCTTGCTACGCGAACAGGGCACCCAGGAAACCTCGCCCGCATTGCACGATCTGGCCGAAGCCGCCGCCACCTGGCAGGGCCGCGCCAGCACCGATTCGAGTAGCTATCGCATCGTGCGTGCATGGCGGTTGGCCGTGCACGACCGCTTGCTGGATGGACTGACCGCGCCGGCACGCGCCGAAATGGGCGAGGAATTCGAGATGCCCGGCGTCGGCCAGTTCGAAGGCGTCGCCTGGCCGCTGGTGATGCAGCGCCCGATGCATCTGCTGCCGCGCCGGTTCTCCAGTTGGGATGCGCTGTTCGAGGACGCCGCACGGGAAGTACGCGACGACATGAAGAAGCAGGGACCGCTGGCCGGTCGTACCTGGGGCGAGCGCAACACCGCCAAAATTTGCCACCCGCTGGCGATGGCGTTGCCCGGCTTCGCCAAGCCCGCGCTGTGCATGCCGGCCGAGCCGCTGCCTGGCGACAGCGGCATGCCCCGCGTGCAGGGTCCGAAGTTCGGCGCTTCGGAACGCATGGTGGTATCGCCCGGCCACGAAGCCGACGGCATCGCCCACATGCCCGGCGGCCAGAGCGGCCATCCGCTTTCTCCGTTCTGGGGCGCGGGACACGAGGATTGGGTGCGGGGTCGGCCGACGCCGTTCCTGCCGGGGGTGGCGCAGCACACGTTGAAGCTGGTACCCGCGCGGCACTGACGTTAGCGCCAAGGCTTCGGCTTTGGGTGGTTGTTGTTACCAAACAAGAGCAACAGCATTCGCGCTGCGGCGCTCATCCCCTCACCCCAACCCTCTCCCGCAAGCGGGCGAGGGAGCCCATCTGGGGCAGCGAAGCAGGGGTTTGCTTTTGAATAGCCGACTCATTCGCTAGACCCGAAGGGCGGCGCACACGGATGTGCGCACATGGATGTGGCCGTTTTCCGACAGAGCCATGGATGGCGAGTCGAAAAATCCCCTTAGCCCTCCGATCGTGGGGCTGATTTGCCGAGGAAGGCCGTTTCTTTTGGTTACTTTTCTTTGGGCCAGCAAAGAAAAGTGACCTGGCCGACCGAAGGGTGGACGGAAGCTTTTGTTTCGCTTACAGCCAAGAGCACGGCAACATGGATCCCAGATTTCGCTGGATGACGACCTCGTTGTCGGCTATCCGCTGGTACAGCTGTACCCTTACCGCAGCATCAATCGCTCGATAAGCGCCTGATAAAGATCCGGCAGCGATTGCAGGTCGGCAACCGAAACGTGCTCATCGACCTTGTGGATGCTGGCATTGACCGGCCCGATTTCGATGCACTGCGCGCCTAGCGGCGCAATGAAGCGTGCATCGGACGTGCCGCCGCCAGTGCTTTCTTCCGGAAGCGCACCCGCAAAGGCGCCCAGCACCTCGCGCGCGGCCGCGCGCAACGGCCCCTCCGGCGTGTAGAAGGGCTCGCCCCCGCGATGCCAGTGGATGGCGTAGTCCAACCCGTGGCGAAGCAACACGTCCTCGCACTGCTGCTCGAGTTGCGCCGCGTTCCAGGTCGGGTTGTAGCGCAGGTTGAACAGCACCTGCAGTTCGCCGGGAATGACGTTGTTGGCACCGGTACCGGCGTGGATGTTGCTGATCTGCAGGCTGG
>DATDBD010000298.1:0-16071 GCA_036525015.1 Lysobacter sp. | reverse complement strand
CGCCGGGGCGCACGCGAAGGGTGAAATTTTCCAGCGCCGGCAAATCCGGGCGCATGGGGTAGTGGAAGGTCACGCCGTCGAAGGCGACATCGCCTTGGAAGGGCTGCGGCAGGGGCTGCGGGTGCGCGGGCGTGGCGATCGCCGGGTTTTCCGACAGCAGTTCGGCGATGCGGCCCATGCCGCCCGCGGCACGCTGCAACTCGTTCGACACCTCGGCCAGCGCGCCGATCGAGCCACCGCCAATCAGCGCATACAGCACGAACTGTCCCAGCGTGCCCGCGGTCATGCGTCCGGCGGCGACGTCGTGCGCGCCCATCCACAGCACCAGCGTGATCGCGCCGAAGATCAGCACGATGGCGACGGCGGTGACCCAGGCCTGCGCCTGGATGCGGCGGCGCGCAGTAGCGACCGCGACCCTCAACGCATCGCCGAAGCGACCCTGCTCGTAGGGCTCGCGCGCATGCGCCTGCACGGTGCGCACGGCGCCGAGGGTTTCGGCGGCCAGCGCATTGGCATCGGCGATGCGGTCCTGGCTGGAGCGCGAGATCTTCTTCAATCGCCGCCCGCCGATCACGATCGGCAGCACCGCCAGCGGGATGCCAATCAACGCGTAGGACGCCAGGCGCGGGCTGGTCACGAACAGCATGACCAGGCTGCCGATGACGGTGACCGAGCTGCGCAAGGCGACCGACATGCTGGAGCCGACCACGCTGCGCAGCAGCTCGGCATCGGCGGTCAGGCGCGAGACGAGCTCGCCACTGCGGGTGCGGTCGTGGAAGCCGGCGTCCAGCCCGATCAGGTGGGCGTACAGGCGTTCGCGCAGATCGGCGACGACGCGCTCGCCCAGCAGCGACACGAAGAAGAACCGCGCGGCGGTGGCCAGAGCGAGCGCGACCGCCACGACAAACAGCAGCACGAAGGCGCGGTCGATGGCGCCGCCGCCTTGCGTGAATCCCTGGTCGATCATGGTGCCGAACGCCTTGGGTAGCACCAGCGTCGCCGCCGAGGAACAGCCCAGGGCCACCAGCCAGCAGACGAACAAGGTCCGGTGCCGGCGCACGAACGGCCATAGGGCGCGCAGGCTGCCGATCGGCGCCTTGCTGGGGGAGGTGTCGGTGCCGGTCATCAGGACTCGCTTTGGGGTTCCACGGAGCGCAGGCGCACCCGATCACGTGTGGCGTCGCGAAGCCGCGCTTTCAAGGGCTCCAGTTGCGATTCCGGCAGGCGCAGATGCAGGCGCACGCCGTCGGCATCGAAGCGTTCGTCGAGTTTTTCGGCATCGTGCGCGGCAAGTGCGGCGTGCACGGCCCCGGTGACGTCGAACGGGTACTCCAGCATCACGCTGGCGCGGACGATCAGTGTGCGGCGGGCCGCGACGCGCAGGCATTCGGCGGCGCTGCCCCCGTACGCGCGGACCAGGCCGCCAGCGCCGAGCTTGATGCCGCCGAACCAGCGCGTCACCACCGCCACCACCTGGTCCAGTCCCTGGCCATCGATCGCGGCGAGGATCGGCCGCCCGGCGGTGCCGGCGGGTTCGCCGTCGTCGTTGAAGCGGTACTCGCTGCCGATGCGATAGGCCCAGCAGTTGTGCGTGGCGGCCGGGTCGCCGACATCGGCGACGAACGCCAGCGCCGCCTCGGGCGTGGTCACCGGCGAAGCATGGACGAGGAAACGGCTGTGCTTGACCTCGAGCAGGTGCGAGGTCGGTCCGGCCAGGGTCGTGCTCATCGCCCCGGCTCGGGTGCAGGCAGGGCGCGCAGGTCGTCGGGAACGCGGTGATGAGGATGTTCACGGCGAAACAGCATCAGGCTGCTGCGCGCGCCGTCCAGGTCGCCGCCGTCGCGACGCTCGCGGATGCGCTGCAGCCAGCCTTCTATCGGGAGGCGTGCGTCCTCGCGCACGGGTACATCGGCAAGCGTGATGCGGGTTCCGCTCACCTCGATGCGGTCGAGTTCTTGCGACTGCTTTGCCGCGGCGCGCTCCTGCATCGAATCCGCCTCTGCGCGCGCCTTGGCCTCGCTCTCAGCGGCGACAGCCTTGCGCGGCGCAATCTGCGCGGATGGTGCGGGTGGCGTGGACGTGGGCGGTGCCGGGACGAAGCCGGAATCGGCGGCCGCCGGGCTCGCCATGACGGTCGCCGCCGGGGGCGCGGACGCTGCACGGGACGCGCGTGCACGGACGTAACCGGCCGGAGCCGCCGGCGCGGGCGCATCGACCACCGCTTCGTCCAGGTTCGCTTCGTCCAGATTCGGCTCGGCAGCGGCATGGGCCACCTGTTCCGGTGCGACGTCGTTCCTGGCGGCGGGAGCCGCCGCCTGCTGACGCACCTGGACAGGCGGAGCGGACAAGGCCTTGGCGGGCGCGGGTGGGGCGCGATGTGCCAGCGGGGCGGCTGGGGGCTCGGCCGGCGCAGGAGGTGGCGGAGGTGGCGCCGGTGGTGCGGGCGGCCGCTCCCGTTTGATGATCTCCGCGCTGATGTAGCCCATGTCGTCGGCCTCGCCGCGGGGCGCGCGAGCCGGCCCCGAGGCCGGACGCAACTGCCAGACCACGCCGACCACCAGCGCCAGCGCCGCGGCCATGCCAGCGCCCGTGATCAGGCTGGCCGGGACGCTGGTGAGCGCCAGCCAGCGGCGCCGGCGCGAGGTAGGCGCGACGGCGGCGTGCGCGGCGGCGAGGATCTTCGCGTCCAGCGACGGCGGCGGGCCGTCGTCGTGCGGACCGATCCGTGCCAGGCGTTGCGCCAGTGCGCGTTCTTCCGGCGTCAGCGGTTCGTGGCGGGGGTGGTTCATTCGCTCAGTCTCGCGCGCAGCTTATCCAGGGCGTAGCGAAGCCGCGATTTCACGGTCTCGCGCCCGACGCCGGTGATGGCGCCGATCTCGTCCAGGCTCAGTTCCTGCTCCAGGCGCAGCAGCACGGCCTCGCGCTGGTCCTCCGGCAGCTCTTCGATCGCACGCTGCAGGCGGCGGCGCTGTTCGAACTCGGACAGTTCGCGCTCCGGCGTGGTCGGGTCGGGCACGCGGGCGGCGCGCTCGTCGCCGTCCTCGGGGGCGGGCGGGCGATGCTTGAGCCCGCGCCAATGGTCGTTGAGCCGATTGTGGGCAATCCGGTAAAGCCAGGTGCTGAATGCTGCGTCCGGCTTCCAGCCGTGGCGGGCGGCAATGACCCGCTGCCAGACGTCCTGGAAGAACTCGTCGGCCAGCGCGTTGTCGCGCAACTGCCGGAGCAGGAACCGGTACAGGGGGCCCCGATGGCGGGCGTAGAGCATTTCGAACGCACTGGTATCGCCGGCCGTCCAGGCCAGCATCAGTACGTCGTCGCTCGCGTCCGCTGCATTCATCCGCGGCAGGTTACGGGCTGGCGGCGGCCAGGTGAAGCCGCTGGGTGCACCCGGAGGGAAGGGGGGCGTCCCGGTCATCGTCAGATCCATGACCTGATCAACGGATACCGGGGTGTGACGGGGTTGAGACTCCGCGGGCTTTCATCACGGTATGCTGCGGGCTCGCAACGGGGGCGGAGCGGGTGCAGACGGCTGGAATGCAGATGGCAAGCGGTAGGGAACGGGAGGCGGTCTCCGTGGACGCCCTGGCCCGTACCCTGCAGCAGACGTTGCCCGACGGCTCCCAGGTGGCGGTGGGCTGGCGGGACGGCGCCAACGGTTCGCGCGCCGTGTCGGGCGACCCTGGTGCGGGAATGCCGCAACTGGCCGAGCAACTGCTGCGCGGCGGGGATGCCGCCGAGCATCCGCAGCGCCTGGTGACCGCCTGGACGTTCGCCGACGGTGGCCGCGCCGTCATCGCTGCCTGGTCGGCCGAGCCGCTAACGGCGGCCTCGCGCGAGGCCTGGGTGACCATGGCGCAACGCCTGGTCGCGGCGGAGCTGGCAGTATCGCGGGCCCAGGCCCGCGTGGAATCGCTGGAGAAGTCCGAGCGCCTGCAGCAGGCCCTCTACGAGATCGCCGACCTGGCCGGCTCCGACCTGGAGATGGCCGACATGCTCGGCCGCATCCACGGCGTGGTCGGCGGGCTGATGTACGCGGAGAACTTCTACATCGTGCTGTACGACGATGTCCGCGACAGCTTGCGGTTCCTGTACTTCGCCGACCGCATCGACACCTATGTCGCCGAACCCGACCGCGAGCTGCACGCGACGGACATGCCCAACAGCCTCACGCTCGCGCTGCTGCGCCACGGCGAGCCGCTGATCGGCTGCTCAGAGGACATCCGCGACCGCCTTGGCATCATTTCCGACAACACCCACGGTCCCGATGCACGGGACTGGCTCGGCGTGCCGATGCGCCGCGACGACCGCGTCTGCGGCGCCGTCGTCGTGCAGAGCTACGACCGTGCCGGCATCTACGGCGACGAAGAGCGCGCGCTGCTGGTCTTCGTGGCCCAGCACATCCTGACTGCACTGGACCGCTTCCGCGCCCGCGAGGAGCTGGAACGGCGCGTGGAGGAGCGCACCCAGGCGCTGCAGTTGAGCAACCGCGACCTGCAGGCCGAGATCATCGAGCGCCAGCGCGCCGAGCGCCTGCAGCGTGCCCTGTTCCGCATCGCCGAGCTGTCGATTACCTCGGAGACTCTGGAGCGGTTCTACACCCAGGTCCACGACGTCGTCGGCGAACTGCTGTATGCGCGCAACTTCTACATCGCGCTGCTGACCGAGGACGCCGAGCGGTTGGAGTTCCCGTATTCGGTCGACGAGCGCGACCCCGTGCGCCACAGCCGCAAGCTGGGCTCCGGCCTCACCGAGTACGTGATCGGCCAGGGCCGGCCGTTGCTGGCCGATCGCCATCGCATCTCCATGCTCGAAGCGCAGGGCCTGTTGCGCAGTCGCGGCTCGCTGGCGCATTGCTGGCTCGGCGTGCCGCTGTTCCGCAACGAGGCGGTGGTCGGCGTGATCGCGGTGCAGAGCTATTCGGCGGCGATTTCGTTCTCCTTGCGCGACCAGGAGTTGCTGACCTTCGTCGCCCATCACATCAGCATCGGCCTGGCACGCAAGCAGGCGCAGGATCGGCTGCTGGCCGCGCACACCGAGCTGGAGCAGCGCGTGACCTCGCGCACGCGCGAGCTGGCCGAGACCAATGCCGAGTTGCTGGCGCAGATCAGCGAGCGTCTGCGTGCCGAACAGCAGCTCACCCACCAGGCTCTGCACGACTCGCTGACCGGCTTGCCGAACCGCGCGCAGTTGCTGGACCGCCTCAGCGGGGCGATCGAGCGTGTGAGGGGGGACAAGGGCGGGCTGTTCGCGGTGTTGTTCCTCGACCTGGATCGCTTCAAGCTGGTCAACGACAGCGTCGGCCATGCCGCCGGCGATGAGCTGCTGATCGAGGCAGGCCGTCGCATTGTTTCGGCGGTGCGCGCGGACGACACGGTGGCGCGGCTGGGCGGCGACGAGTTCGCGATCCTGGTCGAGGATGTCGACCATCTGCACGCGGTCGAAGAATTGGCCCAACGCATCCTGGTCGAGCTGGGCGAGCCGTGCTGGATCGCCGGCCGCGAGGTGTTTCCATCGGCCAGCATCGGCATCGCCGCGTGGCATCCGCGCTACCGCTCGGGTGCCGAAATGCTGCGCGACGCCGATGCCGCGATGTACCGCGCCAAGTCGACCGGACGCGATCGCTGCGCCGTTTTCGACGAGGCCATGCGCGAAGAGGCGATGCGCATCCTCGATCTGGAAGCCGACCTGCGCCGCGCGATCAACGGCGACGGCTTCGTCGCGTTCTACCAACCGATCGTGCGCCTCGACGACCGCAAGGTCATCGGCCATGAGGCGCTGCTGCGCTGGCGTCACGAGCGGCGCGGCCTGCTGCTGCCCGCCGAGTTCATCGGGTTGGGCGAGGACAGCGGCCTGATCGAGGAAGTCGACTGGCTGCTGTACGCGCAGGCGATCGAGCATCTGGCGCGCGACGAGGACGGCGGTTACATCTCGGTCAATGTCTCGCCGCGGCATTTCCTCGCGAACGATTTCGCCGACCGCCTGCTGCGCATGATCGACCGCGCCGGTGCCGACCCGCACCGGTTGCGCATAGAGATCACCGAGGTGGCCCTGCTCGACGACGTGCCGCGCGCGCTGCGCATGCTGCGCACGCTGCGCAGCCACGGCGTGCTGGCGCAGCTGGACGACTTCGGCACTGGTTTCTCGGCGCTGTCGTACCTGCACCGGTTCCCGATCGAGTGCCTCAAGATCGACCAGAGCTTCGTGGCCGGCTTGATCGGCGAGACACAGCCCGAAAGCGTGGCCGTGGTCCGTGCGATCCAGGCGCTGGCCGGCACGCTGGGCATCCACACCATCGGCGAGGGCGTGGAGACCGAGGCGCAGCGCATCGCACTGCGCGAACTCGGATGCACCTACGGGCAGGGCTTCCTGTTCGGCCAGCCGGCCGAGGTCGCACCGAGGCTTGTGGCACTCACGCGCTGAGCGAGTTGCCTCCGCAAAACGACCCTCAGCGGGAAACCAGCCCTCTCCCGCGCGCGGGAGAGGGGTTGGAGTGAGGGCAGGCCGCGACGCAGGCTATCGCGAGGAAACTGCGGTTTGCGCATCCCCGCCGATCTGACGTCGCGCCTGCTCAACCAGTCCGACGAACTCCGCACGCTCGCCTTTCCGGTCTCCCTGTGCAGCCGCGCGCGCCTCGCGCTCGATCGCGTCCCATCCCCAGCCATCGAAGGCCGTGCCGCCGCGCAACGCATCGGCAAAACCCCCGACCGTCGCCGCGAAACGCAGCGAATTCCCCGCGTGTGCGACACGCATGAATTCCTCGGCGCGCACCGCATCGGCGGGCGGCCTGACGCCCCGGTTCAACATGCGCCGCACGTTGGCGTAACTGCCGGTGTCGAACCTGCGGTGATCAACAACCTTTGTCCCGAGCTTCGCAGCATCGTTGAGGCCGAACTTGCGCGCGGCAATGTCATCACCGAAACAAGTGCTACCTGGGGCTTGGGCGGGGGCACCGTCTGGCTCATGCGTCAATTCGCTGCGCACAGCCCCGGTGGCGGTGTCGTTTACAGGCGCCTAGCCGACCCGCATGATGGTTTCGGGGAGTTCGTGTGCCAATCTCATCGGCAAATTCTGGTCTTTGGGCTTGGCACCTAACAATTCAGTCAAGCCGAAGCCGCTTCGCGGCTCGGCTTAACTCAGGCGTTAGGCCTCGCATGAGCAACATCGCGATCCGAGAGATTCAAGAGACCGACCGCGCGCAGTGGGAACTCCTCTGGGCGGGATACAACGCTTTCTACGGCCGCTCTGGTTCCAGCGCCTTGCCCGCTGCGATCGTGGAGACTACTTGGCAACGCTTCTTTGATCCGTCGGAGCCAGTCCATGCACTCGTCGCGGAGCGCAACGGCCAGCTCGTCGGGCTAGCGCACTATCTCTACCACCGCAGCACAATTCAAATTCAGCCCACATGCTACCTGCAGGATTTGTATACCGCGGAGCTATCACGTGGCTCGGGTGTCGGCCGCAAGCTGATCCTGGCCGTGTACGATCGGGCCTTGGCTGCGGGAGCTCCCAGGGTTTACTGGCAGACACATGAGACCAACAGTGCCGCCATGCAGCTATATAACAAGGTGGCCGAGCGCTCCGGCTTTATCGTTTACCGCAAGCTATTTTAGCGTGGCGACGAGGCCTAACAATTCGTTCAAGCCGAAGCCGCTTCGCGGCTCGGCTTAATTCAGGCGTTATGCCCCATGTGAGGGATTCAGTGAAACGGAAAGATTTTGCCTGCCTAATGGCGACCTACAACGCATGGATGAACGATAAGGTGCTAGAGGCGGCGCAGAGACTGACTCACGACGAACTCGTGGCAGACAGAAAGGCTTTTTTTGGCTCCATTCTTGCTACCTTGAATCATCTGGTCACCGCAGACACGATTTGGCTGAAACGTTTTGCCAAACATCCTGCTGGGCACTCGTTGCTTGAGCCAATACGCGGCCTGCCAGCACCAGATACATCAGACTTTCTCCGATTTTCTGACCTTGAAAGCATCACAAACCATCGCAAGTGGCTCGATTCAATCATCGTTGAATGGGCGCAATCGGTTGCGGAGCAAGACCTAGACTTCGTCATGCACTATACGAACTCAAGAGGTGAGGAGGCCGATAAGGACTTCTTCGGGTTGGTCATGCACTTCTTTAACCACCAGACACATCATCGCGGTCAAGTGACAACTTTGCTTTCGCAGGCTGGCATCGATGTTGGGGTCACTGATTTGCTTGCTCTCGTGCCTAGCCGCTCTGGGGCATAACAATTCATTCAAGCCGAAGCCGCTTCGCGGCTCGGCTTAATTCAGGCGTGAGACCTTGGGGAAGGGCCTGCAGTGAGAAATCTGATCGTCCTTGCGCTGCTCGCCGGACTCGCTTGGTTCGGCTACAACAAGTACCAGACACAATTGGCGGCACACGCCAGCCCTAGCGCCGTGCAAGCTCGGGAACTGGGCTCGGATGGCGTGGTCGCAGCATCATTCAAATGCGACGGGCGCACTCACTGTTCGCAGATGACATCCTGTGCGGAGGCAACGTATTTCATTCAACACTGCCCAAACACCAAGATGGACGGTAACAACGACGGCGTTCCTTGCGAGAGACAGTGGTGCGAGCAATAGCGCCAAGGTCTAACAATTCATTCATGCCGAAGCCGCTTCACCGCTCGGCTTAATTCAGGCGTTAGAGCCCAAGCGGCACATGACCGCACTTGTAGTGCTTCCTGGACTAGATGGCACTTCAGCTTTGCTTTCGGCCTTCGCCGAGGCGGCGCGCCCACACTTCTCTTCGGTCCGGGTCGTCTCCTACCCACGCGACAGAGTCCTGAACTGCTCAGCGCTGGAGGAGCTTTCGCGAGCCAAGCTGCCTTCTGGCACTCCGTTCGTGCTCCTCGGCGAGTCGTTCTCCGGGCCCATCGCGCTATCCATTGCCGCCAATCCACCGCCTGGACTCGTAGGGCTAGTCCTCTCCACAACGTTTTCGCAAAGCCCGGCCCCGTTTCTCTCACCCTTCGCGCCTTTGGCGGCCTTAGCACCGGTGCGCGGGCTGCCAACTTCGCTCCTTTCGTGGTGGCTTCTAGGTCGGTGGGCTACTCCTGAATTGTTGTCCTCGCTGCAAGCTGCCTTGGCATCCGTTTCACCCGCTGTGCTTCGGTCCAGGGCTGCGATCGCGCTGCGAGCCAACGTTTCCGCGAGCCTGGGCGCCGTCTCCGTTCCGGTCCTTTACCTCCGCGCTACAGGTGACAGGCTGCTTTCCCCTGCCGCTGGTAACCGGATTATTGCGGCCA
Organism: Lysobacter sp.; assembly: GCA_036525015.1. Classification (GTDB taxonomy): domain Bacteria; phylum Pseudomonadota; class Gammaproteobacteria; order Xanthomonadales; family Xanthomonadaceae; genus Lysobacter_J. The sequence continues at coordinate 6,807 of DATDBD010000298.1, read as the reverse complement.
TTCCCCAAGCCTCGTTGGTCGACATCGAGGGGCCACACTTGCTTCTCCAAGCCGTCCCGGGGCCCGGCGTCAAAGCAGTCGTCGAGTTTTCCACCTGGCTAGGGCTCTAACAATTCATTCAAGCCGAAGCTGCTTTGCGGCTCGGCTTGACGCAGGTTTGCGAATGACCCTCCCCATGCATGAGGCACTTCAGCCAACCAAGTTCTACCTTCCCCAGGACCTCGATAACGAGGCCGAAACCCGGCAATTTTCGAATAGCGATGCCGCTGCACTTCGAGTGGTCGCCAATTGGGATACTGAAATTCCCCGCCAAAGCGGGCTTTTTGTTTGTCATGTGCGGTGCGCCCCGCCATCTGCCCGGTCCTGAACCGTTTCATACGACTGCAATGCCACATTCACCGTTCCTTAGCCAAGACCTCGCCACCATGGCGCCTGTTTTGAGTGGATCGACAGGGTGTTGGCCATGCGGATGGAAGTTTTCGTAGTGGGCAAAGATGACGGTTATGTGGTCGCCCCCAGTGGTGCGACGTTGCCGGACGAGGAGATGTCGGCGCTGGGTGAGTTGCGTTTCGGCTGGATCATCGAAAGCGATGTCGCCATGCCCCGGCTGGACTGGCAGGGCATCGCCAAGGACATCGACGCGCGCGGGTACAGCATCGTCCCGCAAGGGGATGTCGCCGGCCTGCTCGGCGCGCCCGAGCACGAGTTGAGCGCGTTCTACCCGGAGTTCCACCTGCGTTTCGCGGCTTAGAGCGGCGCCGAGCCGATGGGTCTCGCATGGCGAGACTCCGCCCCGGTACAGTGCAGGCACGTCCCTCCCGTGCCTGCCTTACATGTCCAAGCCCGCGACCAAGTCCGCCAGCAAATCCCGCACTGCTTATGTCTGCTCCGAGTGCGGCGCCGACCACAACAAATGGCAGGGCCAGTGCGGGGAATGCGGTGGCTGGAACACGCTGAGCGAGTTCGTCGTCGAACCCGCCGGAAAGTCGGCCGGTGGCGTCGCCGCCAGCCGGCGCAGCAGTTGGGCCGGGAAGGCCGATGCGCCCGCAGTCACCGCCCTGCGCGACGTGCGTCATTCCGAAGAGGCGCGGGTCGGCACCGGCATCGGTGAGTTCGATCGCGTGCTCGGCGGGGGCCTCGTGCACGGTTCGGTGGTGCTGGTCGGCGGCGATCCCGGTATCGGCAAGTCGACATTGCTGCTGCAGGCCATCAGCAAGATGGCGCAGACCCTGCCCGGGCTGTACGTGACCGGCGAGGAATCGCTGGCCCAGGTCGCCGGCCGTGCCGCGCGGCTGGGCGTGCCGGTCGATGGCGTGCATGCGCTGGCCGAGACCGGAGTCGAACGCATCCTCGAACATGCGGTGAAGATGCGTCCTGGTCTGATCGTTGCCGACTCGGTGCAGACGCTGTGGACCGAAGAACTGAGTGCTGCGCCGGGCTCGGTCAGCCAGGTTCGCGAAAGCGCGGCCCGGCTCGTGCGCTATGCCAAGGAAACCGGCACCGCGGTGTTCCTGGTCGGGCATGTCACCAAGGAGGGCGGCATCGCCGGCCCGCGCGTGCTCGAACACATGGTCGATGCGGTGCTGTACTTCGAAGGCGAGAGCGGCAGCCGCTTCCGTGTGCTGCGCGCGTTCAAGAATCGATTCGGCGCGGTCAACGAGTTGGGCGTGTTCGCGATGAGTGAGAAAGGGCTGCGCGAAGTTCCCAATCCTTCGGCGATCTTCTTGTCCGGCAGCGAGCGCCCGCAACCGGGCAGCTGCGTGATGGTCACGCGCGAAGGCACGCGGCCGCTGCTGGTCGAAGTGCAGGCGCTGGTCGATGCCTCGCCGCTGTCCAACCCGCGCCGTGTCGCTGTTGGCATGGAAGGCAATCGCCTGGCGATGCTGCTGGCGGTACTGCACCGACATGGTGGCATCGGAGTGGGCGACCAGGACGTGTTCGTCAACGTGGTCGGCGGCATCCGCGTGCAGGAAACCGCCGCGGACCTGCCGGTACTGCTGGCGGTGTTGTCGTCGCTGCGCGACCGGCCACTGGGCGATCGCACCGTGGCCTTTGGCGAGGTCGGTTTGTCCGGCGAGATCCGACCGGTGCCCAATGGCGAGGAGCGGCTGAAAGAGGCCGCGACGCATGGCTTCAAGCGTGCGATCGTGCCCAAGGCCAATGCGCCCAAGTCCGGGCGCGTTGGCGAGATGGAAGTGATCGGAGTGGAACGTCTCGCGGACGCGCTGCAAGTCGGAACTTGAGGGCCCCCTTGCCCTTGCCGCAGCCCTCTCCCGCAGACGGGAGAGGGTGATAGGTCAATGGCCGCCCGCGGCCTCCGCTGCGCCACCCACCTTCGGCGTGAACGGCGGCTTGGCGAACCACACGACTACGATCACCGCCAGGAAGATCAGCCCGAGCAGGTGGAAGATCTCGTTGAAGCCGATCTGCGCGGCCTGGTTGGAGATCATCCGTTCCAGCATCGCCGCGCCCCGCTGCAGGTCGCCTCCACCCAACCGCGCGATCATGCCCGTGGTGGCCGGGTCGTAGGCGGAGAGTTTCTCGGTGATGTGCGCGTGGTGAACGGCGCCGCGCTCGGTCCATGCGTAGGTCGTCAGCGATGCGGCGAAGCTGCCGCCCAGCGTGCGCATGAAGGTGGCCAGGCCCGAGCCCGCCGCGATCTCATGCGGTTGCAGGTCCGACAGCAGTATCTGCAGCACCGGCATGAAGAACAGCGCTACGCCGAAGCCCTGGAACAGCTGCACCAGCGCGATGTGGTGGAAGTCGACGTCGAGGTTGAAGCCCGAACGCGCGAAGCTGGTCATGGACATCGCGATGAAGGCGATCGTCGCCAGCCAGCGCAGGTCGAATTTGTGCGCGTAGCGCCCCACGAATGGCGTCAGGATCACCGGCAGGATGCCGATTGGCGCGGTGGCGAAGCCGGCCCAGATCGGAGTGAATCCCAAATTGCGCTGCAACCACAGCGGCACCAGGATGCCGACGCTGAAAAACGCGGCATAGGCCACCACCATCGCGGCCGTGCCCGCGCTGAAGTTGCGGTGGCGGAACAGGCGCAGGTTGACGATGGGGTCCTTGTCCGTGAGCTCCCAGATGACGAACACGATCAGTGAGATCGCCGAGACGATGGCCAGCCACACGATCAGTTGCGAGCGGAACCAGTCCTCGTCGTTGCCCAGGTCGAGCAGGATCTGCAGTGCGCCAACACCCATTACCAGCGTGATCAGGCCAACGTAGTCCATCTTCGGCTTTTCCAGCCTTTCCGGGCGTCCACGCAACTGGCTGCCGACCACGGCACTGGCGAACAGGCCGATGGGCACGTTGATGAAGAAGATCCATTCCCAACTGTAGTTGTCGGTGATCCATCCGCCGAGGATCGGGCCGGCAATCGGCGCGACGACGGTCACCATCGCCAGCAGCGCGATGGCCTGCCCGCGTTTGTGCGCTGGATAGATCGAGATCAGCAGGGCCTGCGTGATCGGATACATCGGCCCTGCGACGAAACCCTGCAGCGCGCGTGCCGCCACCAGCAGGCCCATGCTGCTGGCCATGCCGCACAGCAGGGACGCGATGACGAACAGGAACGTCGCCCACACGAACAGCTTGCGCTCGCCGAAGTGACGCGTCAGCCAGCCCGTGAGGGGCAGCGCGATCGCATTGCTGACCGCGAACGAAGTGATGACCCACGTCGCCTGGTTGGCGCTGCCGCCGAGATTGCCGGAGATCGTCGGCAGCGAAACATTGGCGATCGTCAGGTCCAACACCTGCATGAACGACGCGAGCGCGAGGCCTAGCGTGGTCAGCGCGATGTTGGGGGGACGGAATCCCGCCTGCGGCACCGGCGTGGCCGGCGTCGCGTTGGCTGTAGTGGCCGACATCGAAGGAAGCCTGTGGTTGGTCAGCTATGACGGCCGTCGGCCATGTTGCTGCGAATGACGGTCTGGATCAGCGCGTCCGCATCGGCCAGTTGCTTGGCGTAGGCATCGGTCGTCAACACGGGTTTGCCGGCGGGCGCGTCCGCGAGCACCGCGCCGTTCTGGTCGCGGATGCCGACGTCCACGCTCATGCTCAGGCCCAGGCGCAGCGGGTGGCTGGCCAGCTCCTGCGAATCGAGTTCGATGCGCACCGGCACGCGCTGCACGATCTTGATCCAGTTACCGCTGGCGTTCTGCGCCGGCAGCAGCGCAAAGGCGCTACCGGTGCCCAGGCCGAGGCTGTTGAGCTTGCCCTGGTAAGTGACGTCCTTGCCGTACAGGTCGGCATGCAGCTCGACCGGCTGGCCGATGCGCATCTTGGCCAATTGCGTTTCCTTGAAGTTGGCTTCAACCCAGACTTCGTTGAGCGGCACTACCGTCATCAGCGTAGTGCCCGGTTGCACGCGCTGGCCGAGCTGCACGGCGCGCCTGGCGACGTAGCCGGTCACCGGCGCGACGATCGCCGAGCGCTGCAGGTTCAGGTAGGCCTGGCGCACCTGCGCGGCCGCTGCCTGGACCTGCGGCTGGTTGCCGACTTGCGTGGCATCGACGAGCGCGCGATTGCGGGCGAGATTGCCGCTGGACGAGCGCAGGCCGGCTTCAAGCACGGCCAGCTCGTTGCGTGCGTGGGCCAGTTCTTCGGCCGACACCGCGCCGTCGCCGACCAGGCCTTCGCGACGCTTCAAGTCGGCGCGTGCGCGTTCGACGCTGGCCTGGCGCGCGGCGAGATCGGCTTGGCCGGAATCGACCGCGCTGTACAGGCCGCGCACCTGGCGCACTGTGTTGGCGAGGTTGGCGACGGCCTGTTCGTAGGCGACCTTGGCGTCGTTGGGATCGAGCCGCACCAGCACCTGGCCTTCGGTCACCTTCATGCCGTCGTCGGCGCCGATGCTGACCACCGTGCCGATGGTCTGCGGCGTGATGCTGACGATGTTGCCCTGGACGTAGGCATCGTCGGTGTCCTCGTGCCAGCGTGCGACCAGCAGATACCAGGCCACCCAGGCCAGGCCCGCGATCACGACCACCGTCGCCAGGATCATCAGCGCCTTCTTGCGCTTGCCGTTGGACTGCGCCGCGACGGCGCTGTTGGGATTCATTTCGGTGGTCATGGCGTGGGGGCCTTGGCGAGATCGTTGGAGTCGTTCGAATCGTTGTTCAAGTCGGGAGCAGGCAGGACCAGACCGCCGCCGAGCGCGCGATCGAGGTCGATGGATGCGGCCACGCGTTGCGCGCGCAGCACGGTGAGCTGCTTGTCCAGATCGAGCAGCGGGCGTTGCGCGGCGAGCACGTCGAGTTGCGTGCCCAGGCCGGCGCGATAGCGCTTGGAAGCGATGTCCCAGGCCTGCTGTGCGGCATCGCGTGCACGCGTGGCCGAAACGATCTGCGCATCGAAGGAGCGTGCCGACTGCACGGCGTCGGTCACTTCGCGCACGGCACCGACCAGCGTCTGGTTGTACTGGGCGACGGCGAGGTCGTACTCGGCATCGCTGCGGGCGAGTTGGTTGCGCAGGCGTCCGCCATCGAAGATTGGCAGGCTCAATGCCGGGCCACCCGCCATCAGCAGCGCATCGCTGCTGAACAGATCGCCGACGTTGTCCGCCGCCAAACCGACGATCGCGGTGAGGTTGAGCGTCGGATAGAACGCTGCCTTGCTCGCTTTGATTCCGTGCCGGGCCGACTCCACCCGCCAGCGCGCGGCGACGACGTCGGGGCGGTGGCCCAGCAGTTCGCTCGACAGCATCGACGGCACTTTGGGCGAGGCGACCTTCAGCAATGTCGGGCGGGCGATGTCGCGGCCGCGATCGGGTCCCTTGCCGAGCAACGCGGCGAGCGCGTTCTGCGTGATCTCGACTTCGTGTTCGCTGGCCTGGATCTGCTGCTCGGCGCTGGCCAGCGCGCTTTCGGCCTGGCGGATCTGCAACTGGTTGTCGAGGCCTGCGGCCACGCGCTGGCGACCGAGTTGCAGCAGCTTGTCGGCGCGCTCGTGGTCGGCGATGGCGACGTCGTGCGCGGAGAACGCCTGCGCCAGCATCACGTAGGCGCGGGCGATGTTCGACGACAGCATCAGGCGCTCGGCCTGTGCGTCGACTTCCGCGGCCCGGGCCTGGCCCACGGCCGCCTGCCAGCGGGCGCGTTCGCCGCCCCACAGGTCGAAGGTGTAGTTGAGGCCCAGTCCCAGCACGCCCACGCCCAGGTAGCTGCCGCCGAGCGGCTCCGGCGCGATGGTCTCGGGCAACTGCACGCCCGAATACTGTGCGGTGCCGGTCAGTGTCGGCTTGCGTGCGGCATCGACCAGGCCGGCTTGGGCGACCGCCTGGCGCACGCGCGCGTCGGCGGCGTCCAGGCTCGGCGTGCCTGCCAGCGCTTCGGCGATCAGCGCATCGAGCTGCGCGTCGCCCAGCGACGTCCACCAGTCCTGGGTGGGGAATGCGGCGTCGGAGGCTGCCGAGCCGGACAGGCTGCGCTGCGTTTGCAGCGAGTCGGAATCGAGCAGGCGCCCTTCGGGCGCCAGGCCGCGCGAGCTTGCGCAGCCGGCGAGGATCAGCGCCGCTGTCAATGCGGTCAGCACGGGCTTCAGCCCGCTGGGCGGGCGAGGGGGGAGGAAGGCCATGGGTCAGGAACCGGTAAAGGAAAGGTTGTCGCGCACCTGCTCGATCAGGCGCGTGAGCTGGTTGCGCTCGTCTTGGCTCATGCCGGTCATCGCCCGTTCGAGCACGCGCTGGCCGCACTGGTTGACGTCCTGCCACATCGACAGGCCGGCATCGGTGAGATTGATGTTCAGAGCGCGCCTGTCAGCGGGGTCGGCGACGCGGGCGATGATGCCCTTGGCCTCGAG